>NZ_JBSGIW010000057.1:0-51900 GCF_053605265.1 Streptomyces sp. NPDC003943
TCACGGGGTTGGTGGCCTCTGCGCTCATGGGGCACCTCCGGCGGCGTCGACCGGCGGAGAGCCGGGCAGGCGTGCCCGGTGGGCCGGTGCTTGATACTACCGGCCGGATCCGACGGGGGTGGATCCGGCCGCGCGGCTCGGCTCAGGCGCCCGGGTACGCCTCGACCTGCGCCGTCCTCGCCTGCGGCCGCGTCGTCAGGAAGTCCTCGAAGGTGACGCGTCCTTCGGCCCGGTCGGGGGCGAGGTGGCCGCCGGCGCGGAAGGCGCGGTAGGCGCTGCCGGGGAGGGGAACGGACAACAGCGGGCGGCGCTTCCCGCTCGCGCGCAGGTAGGCGCCGGCCAGGTCGGGAAACGTGCGCACCTCCGGGCCGGCCATGTCCGGGACGCGGCCGGCGGGCTCGCCTTCCGCCAGTTCGGCGAGCCGGTCGGCGACCTCGCCCACCTCGATGGGCTGGTCGGCGACGCCCGCCGGGAGCAGCATCACGGGCAGTCGGGCCGACAGCTCCAGGAACCGGAGGACGAGGTCGTGGAACTGGGTCGTACGGAGGATCGTGTGGCCGAGCCCGGACTCCTCGACGAGCTTCTCGACGGCGAGCTTGGCCTTGTAGTAGGGGAACGGCACGCGGTCGACGCCGACGATCGAGATGTAGAGCAGGTGCCGGACCCCGGCCCGCTTCGCGGCGTGGAGGAGATGCCGGGCGGCCTTCTCGTCGCCGCCGGTCTGCGTGCTCGCGCAGTGCACGACGGTGTCCACGCCCGCGAGCGCCGTGTCCAGACCGGGTCCGCCCTCGCGCAGGTCGACGGCGTACGGCTGGGAGCGCCGGCTCAGTACGCGCACCTCGTGGCCTGCGGCGCGCAGCCGCGCGGTGACGAGCCGCCCGAGGGTACCGGTCCCTCCGGTCACCAGGATCGTGGTCATGGCCGTGCCTTTCGTTCGTGTCGTGTCTTCCGACCTGCCGTCCGACACCTGGAGGACGGATCACCGTCCGGAAACGTGACATCCCTTCCTCATGGCCTGTGCCAGGATGCGAAGATCACTGCGAGGAGATCCGAATGACGTACCTGGACGACCTGTTCTCCCTCTCCGGTCGCACCGCCCTTGTCACCGGCGGCAGTTCCGGCATCGGCAAGGCGATCGCGCGGGCCCTCGCGGGCGCCGGCGCGCATGTCGTGATCGTCGCGCGGCGCGAGGCGGAGCTGAAGGCGGCCGTCGACGAGCTGACGGCCCAGGGCTGCCGGGCGGACCGGGTGAGCGGGGATCTCGGCACGCGTGAGGGCGTGCGGGCGGCCGCCGAGGATGCCGTACGGGCGCTGGGCGCCGAGCCGGACATCGTCGTCAACTCGGCCGGGATCAACCTGCGTCCGCCGCTGTCCGACCTCGGCGACGACGTCTGGGACCTGACCATGGCGGTGAACCTGGAGGCGCCGTTCCTGCTCGGGCAGCGCTTCGGTCCCGGCATGGCCGAGCGCGGCTTCGGACGGTTCATCCACATCACGTCCCAGCAGGCGCACCGGGCGTTCGTGAACTCGGGGGCGTACGGGGTGTCGAAGGGCGGCCTGGAGGCGCTGGCGCGTTCGCAGGCCGAGGCGTGGTCCCCGTACGGCGTGACCGCCAACACCCTGGTCCCGGGCTTCGTGATGACGCCCCTGAACCAGCGGCTCTCCGCCGACCCGGAGAAGGTCGCGGCGCTGGCCGCCCGCACCATGGTCGGCCGCAACGGGCTGGCCGAGGACTTCGAGGGCGCGGCCGTGTTCCTGGCGAGCCGGGCCTCCGCGTACGTGACCGGTCAGGCGATCTTCGTGGACGGCGGCTTCTCCGTCCACTGACCCCGTCCGGATCCCGCCCTCTGGGGCGCGTCGACGACGTCATGGGGGCTGAAGGTACGGCGGTAGGCGGCGGGCGAGACCCCGAAGGCCGTTCTCATGTGCGCGCGCAGGGAGTTCGCGGAGCCGAAACCGGCTCGGTGCGCGACCAGGTCGATCGGCAGGTCGGTGGTCTCCAGCAGCTGCTTGGCCAGTTCCAGGCGTTGCGCGGTGAGCCATTGCACCGGCGTCATGCCGACCTCGTCGCGGAATCGCCTGGTGAAGGACCGCAGACTCATCCGGGCGTGCTCGGCGAGCTGGGCGAGGGAGAGCGGTTCGCCGAGGTGTTCCAGGGCCCAGGCACGGGTCGCCGTGGTGCTGGCCACCGTGGGGTCGGGGACCGGGCGGTCGATGTACTGGGCCTGGCCGCCGTCCCGCCAGGGCGGTACGACGCACATGCGGGCGGCCCGGTTCGCGGCCGCCGCTCCGTGGTCGCGGCGGATCATGTGCAGGCACAGATCGACGCCGGCGGCCACGCCCGCGGAGGTCAGTACGTCGCCGTCGTCGACGAAGAGGACGTCCTCGTCGACCTTGACCCTGGGGTAGGCGCGACGGAACTCGGGGGCCAGGTTCCAGTGGGTGGTGGCCGGCCGGCCGTCGAGCAGCCCCGCCGCGGCCAGCACGTAGGACCCGGTGCAGATGGAGACCAGGCGGACGCCGGGCCGGACGCCGGCGATGGCCGCGGCGACCTCGGGAGGCAGGGGCCCGCCACGGCCCAGCTCGGGCATGGCGTGCGTGGGCGGGATGATCACGGTGTCCGCGGCGGCCAGGGCCTCGGGGCCGGCCGCGGGCTGCACGGTGAAGCCGGCGTCGCTCAGCACGGGGCGGCCGTCCGCGGTGCAGACGGTGATGTCGTAGAGCGGTCGGCCCTCGGCGTCCTCCACGCTGCCGAAGACACGTGAGGGGATGCCGAGCTCGAAGGGCGGCACCCCGGGCAGCGCGAGCACGGCGATCCGGTGCCGCCGGATCGTTCGTCGAGCCCGGTCCCGACCGCCGTCCGTCGCCGAGCGCCGCCGCGTCTCACTCATGGCCCGATCCTCATGGCCAGATCCTGTCACATCATGGCCGGACGGCCAACACCGTCGTGGGCGGGGATGGCCGACGGTGGACTGCGTCGCGCCGGGAACTGCCGGCGACGGCCTGATCGAGACAAAGGATTTGGCGGACAGCATGCGTGCGATGGTCGTGAAGCAGTGGGGCGGAGCCGAAAACCTCGTCGAGCGCGAGGTCGAGCGCCCGCGGCCGGGACTGAACGAGGTCCTGGTGCGGGTGCACGCGGCCGGCGTGAACCCGGTGGACTGGAAGACCCGCGCCGGCGGAGCGCTCATCGAGTGGGGCGCCGTGCCCGCGGTGGGCTGGGACGTGTCAGGCACCGTCGAGGCCGTCGGGCCCGGGGTGGGCATGTTCCGTCCCGGCGACGAGGTCTTCGGGATGCCGCTGTTCCCGCGCCAGGCGGGTGGATACGCCGAGTACGTCGTGGCGCCGGCCCGGCACCTCGCGCCGAAGCCGAAGGGCCTGACGCACGTGGAGGCGGCCGCGCTGCCGCTCGCGGCGCTGACCGCCTGGCAGGCCCTGGTGGACACGGCGGACGTGCGCCCCGGCGAGCGGGTACTGGTGCACGCGGCGGCCGGAGGAGTCGGCCACTTCGCGGTGCAGATCGCCAAGGCCCGCGGCGCGTACGTCATCGGCACGGCCAGCGCCGCCAAGCACGACCTGGTGCGACAGCTGGGCGCGGACGAGGTGATCGACTACCGCTCGGTGCGGTTCGAGGACGTCGTGACCGACGTCGACGTCGTCCTGGACGGGCTCGGCGGTCCGACGGCCGAGCGTTCCCTGAAGGTGCTCCGGGACGGTGGCCGGCTGATCACCCTGCCCGGCCCGGACGACGTGCCCGTCGCTCAGGACGGGGTGCGGGCGGTGTGGGTGCTGGTCGAGCCGGATCACCTGGGCCTGCGTGAGATCGCCCGGCTGGTGGAGCAGGACGCCCTGAGGCCCGTCGTCGAGACGGTCCTTCCGCTGGCCGAGGCCGCGCGGGCACACGAGATCGGCGAGCGGGGCCGCACCACGGGCAAGATCGTCCTGACGGTCGTCTGATCCGGGGCCGGGCCGCGCGGGGCCGGGCCGCGCGGGGCCGGCACCGGAGCGGCTGGTCACCGGGACCCCGCGGCGCAGCCGGAGGCCCCGGGCGGTTTCCCGCCCGGGGCCTCCTCAGCCGCTGGTCAGGCGATCAGCGCAGGTCGAACCGGTCCAGGTCCATGACCTTGGTCCACGCCGCGACGAAGTCCTTCACGAACTTCTCCTTCGCGTCGTCCGAGGCGTACACCTCGGCCACCGCGCGCAGCTCGGCGTTGGCGCCGAAGACCAGGTCGGCGCGGGTGCCGGTCCACTTGACGGCGCCGGCCGCGTCGCGGGCCTCGAACGTGGTCTGGTCGTCGGAGGTGGACGTCCAGTTCGTGTCCAGGTCCAGCAGGTTGACGAAGAAGTCGTTCGTCAGCCTGCCCGGCGTCTCGGTCAGGACACCGTGCTGCGTCTGCGGCTGGGTCACGCCCAGGACGCGCAGGCCGCCGACGAGGACCGTCAGCTCCGGGGCGGTGAGGGTCAGCAGGTTCGCCTTGTCGACGAGGAGGTACTCGGCGGGGAGGCGCTGCCCCTTGCCCAGGTAGTTGCGGAAGCCGTCCGCCTTCGGCTCCAGGGCGGCGAAGGACTCGACGTCCGTCTGCTCGGCGGTGGCGTCGACGCGGCCGGCCGAGAACGGGACCTCGACGGCGAAGCCGGCGTCCTTGGCGGCCTTCTCGACGGCCGCGGTGCCCGCGAGGACGACCAGGTCGGCGATGGAGACCTTCTTGCCGCCGGTCTGGGCGGAGTTGAAGGACTCCTGCACGCCTTCCAGGACCCGGAGGACCTGCGCGAGCTCATCCGGGTTGTTGACCTCCCAGTTGCGCTGCGGCTCCAGGCGGATACGGCCACCGTTGGCGCCACCACGCTTGTCGCTGCCACGGAAGGAGCTGGCGGCGGCCCAGGCGGCACCCACGAGCTGGGTGACGGTCAGCCCGGAGCCGAGGATCTGCTCCTTGAGGGAGGCGAGGTCGGCGGCGTCGACGAGCTCGCCGTCACGCGCCGGCAGCGGGTCCTGCCAGAGCAGCTCCTCGCTCGGGACCTCGGGGCCGAGGTAGCGCACGACGGGGCCCATGTCGCGGTGGGTGAGCTTGTACCAGGCGCGGGCGAAGGCGTCCTGGAACTGCTCCGGGTTCTCGTAGAAGCGGCGCGAGATCGGCCCGTAGATCGGGTCGAGCTTGAGCGACAGGTCGGTGGTGAGCATCGTCGGGCGGTGCTTCTTCGACGAGTCGAACGCGTCCGGGATGACCTCCGGGGCGTCCTTGGCGATCCACTGGTGGGCGCCGGCCGGGCTCTTGGTGAGCTCGTACTCGTACTCGAAGAGGTTCTTGAAGAACCCGTTGCCCCACTGGGTCGGGGTCTCGGTCCAGGTGACCTCGAGGCCGGACGTGATGGCGTCCTTGCCGACACCGGTGCCGTAGCTGCTCTTCCAGCCGAGGCCCAGCTGCTCGATCGGCGCGGCCTCCGGGTCGGCGCCGACGTGGTCCGCCGGGCCGGCACCGTGGGTCTTGCCGAAGGTGTGGCCACCGGCGATGAGGGCGACGGTCTCCTCGTCGTTCATCGCCATGCGGCCGAAGGTCTCGCGGATGTCGCGGGCCGCGGCGATCGGGTCCGGGTTGCCGTTGGGGCCCTCGGGGTTGACGTAGATGAGGCCCATCTGGACCGCGGCGAGCGGGTTCTCCAGCTCACGGTCGCCGGAGTAGCGCTCGTCGGCGAGCCACTCGGTCTCGGGGCCCCAGTAGACGTCCTCGTCCGGCTCCCACTCGTCGACGCGGCCGCCGCCGAAGCCGAAGGTCCTGAAGCCCATCGTCTCCAGGGCCACGTTGCCGGTGAGGATCATCAGGTCGGCCCAGGAGATGGCCTTGCCGTACTTCTTCTTGACCGGCCACAGCAGACGGCGGGCCATGTCGAGGCTCGCGTTGTCCGGCCAGCTGTTCAGCGGCGCGAAGCGCTGCTGGCCGCCGGCGGCGCCGCCGCGGCCGTCGCTGATGCGGTAGGTGCCGGCGCTGTGCCAGGCCATGCGGATCATCAGCGGGCCGTAGTTGCCGAAGTCGGCCGGCCACCACTCCTGCGAGGTGGTGAGCACCTCGGCGATGTCCCGCTTCACGGCCGCGAGGTCGAGGGCCTCGAAGGCGGCGGCGTAGTCGAACTCCTCACCGAGCGGGTTCGCCACGGCGGGGTTCTTGGCGAGGATCTTCAGGTTGAGCCGGTCCGGCCACCACTGGCGGTTGCCACCGCCCTGCGTCGGGTGCGGGGCGCGGCCGTGCGCGACCGGGCAGCCGCCGGTGCTCTCCGCCGCCGCCTCGTCCTCGGTGACAAGTGGATCGTGCTTCTGCTCAGACATCGGTGTTTCCTTCCGAACCATTCGGATCACGGAGCTCGGGAACTGCTGAGGCGTCGGTGCGGACGCACCCTCTTGCTCTTGGCTACTACTGGAGTCGATCCTATTGTGGACACAGTCCAAGTCAATATGACAGCCGGACTCATACGGATTACTCACACAGCAAGGCTGGTGACCATGAGCAACCTGCTGGAACGGCTTCGCGGTCGTGGCTGGCGGATGACCGCCCAGCGGCGCGTGGTCGCCGAGGTCCTCGACGGCGAGCACATCCACCTCACCGCGGACGAGGTGCTCGCCCGCGCCACCGAGAGACTGCCGGAGATCTCGCGCGCGACGGTGTACAACACGCTGGGCGAACTCGTCGCACTGGGCGAGGTGATCGAGGTCTCCGGCGTCGGCCGGGCCAAGCGCTACGACCCCAACGCGCACCGCGAGCACCAGCACCTGGTCTGCGGCGGCTGCGGGACCGTACGGGACGTGCACCCGGCGGGCGACCCGCTGGACGGGCTGCCGGAGGCGGAGCGGTTCGGCTTCACGGTGACGGAGGTGGAGGTCACGTACCGGGGACTGTGCCCGGAGTGCGGGTACGCCGGGACGGCGGACGAGCCGGGCGACCGGCCGGTGGCCGAAAACAGCCGGGAAAACAGGCGGGAAAGCAGCCGGAAGAACAGCTGAGCCGACCGGCGCGCGTGGCGCCGATCGGCTCGGGTGCTGGTGGAGCGTCATGCTCAGCTCTCGTCCGGCTCCAGACGGAGCGAGATCGAGTTGATGCAGTACCGCTGGTCGGTCGGGGTCGGATACCCCTCGCCCTCGAAGACATGGCCCAGGTGGGACCCGCAGCGGGCGCAGCGGACCTCGGTGCGGATCATGCCGTGGGAGGTGTCGGCGAGCAGCTCGACGGCGTCGCTGTCCTTCGGGTCGTAGAAGGACGGCCAGCCGCAGTGCGACTCGAACTTCTCGTTCGACGTGAAGAGCTCCGCGCCACAGGCCCGGCAGGAGTAGACGCCCTTGGTCTTGGTGTCCGTGTACTCACCGCGGAACGCCGGCTCGGTGCCTGCGAGCCGGAGCACCTGGTACTCCGAGGGCGTCAGCTCGGCCTGCCACTCCTCGTCGGTCTTCTCGACCTCGTACGCCATCCGTCTCCACTCCTCAGTTCGTCGCGGGTCAGTTCGCGGCGAGCCGGTCCAGGATCCTCGGACCCAGGTCCGTGACGTCGCCCGCGCCCATGGTGAGAACGAGGTCGCCGGGCTTCGCCATTCCCGCGATCACGTCCGGGACGGTGGCCTTCTCGTGCACGGCCGTGACGTCGGCGCCGGCCGCGCGGGCCGCGGCGATGATCAGCTCGCTGGTGACGCCGGGGATCGGGTCCTCACGGGCCGGGTAGATGTCCAGGACCACGGAGGCGTCGGCGAGCGCGAGCGCGTCGCCCATCTCGCGGCCGAGCTCCCGGGTGCGGGAGAAGAGGTGCGGCTGGAAGACGACCAGGAGGCGGGAGGCCCCGGCGGCGCCGCGCATGGCCTCCAGGTCGGCGGTCATCTCGGTGGGGTGGTGCGCGTACGAGTCGATGACCTGGACGCCCGCGGCCTCGCCCTTGAGCTGGAGGCGGCGGCCGACGCCGGTGTAGGCGGTGAGCGCCTGGGCCAGCCCGGCCGGGTCGATGCCCACGCGGGAGCCGGCGGCGAGGGCGGCGGCGGCGTTGTGCGCGTAGTGGCGGCCGGGGACGGAGACGGTGAAGGTGTGCTCGGTGCCGTCGAGGACGACGGTGACCTCGCTCTTCATCCCGTTCGGGACGATCTTCAGGATGCGGGCGTCGGAGTCCTCGGACTCGCCGACCGTGAGCACGGTCAGGCCCTCGCGGCCGGCGACCCGGCGGGCCAGCTCGCGCGCGCCCGGGTGCTCGCCGACGACCAGCGTGCCGCCGGGGCGGATCTTGGCGGCGAACGCCTCGAAGGACTCGTAGATCTCGTCCATGTCGGCGTAGTTGGCGTGGTGGTCCAGCTCGACGTTGAGGACGATCGCCACCGTCGGGTCGTACTTCTGGAAGCTGCGGTCGCTTTCGTCGGCCTCGGCGACGAAGACCTCGCCCTCGCCGTGCCGGGCGTTGGTGCCCGGGCCTGCCAGGTCGCCGCCGATGGCGTACGAGGGGTCGAGGCCCAGCTCGGTGAGGGCGACGGCCAGCATGGAGGTGGTCGTGGTCTTGCCGTGCGTGCCGGCGACGGCGATCGCGCTCAGGCCGTCCATGAGGGAGGCGAGCGCGTCGGAGCGGTGCACGACCGGGATGCCCAGCTCGGCGGCGCGGGCCAGCTCGGGGTTGTCGGCGCGGATGGCGCTGGAGACGACGACGGCGGAGGCGTCGTCGGCGAGGTGCTCGGCGGCGTGGCCGATGTGCACGGTGGCACCCAGGGCGCGCAGCGCCTCGGCGGTCGCGGACTCCTTGGCATCGCTGCCGGCGACCTTGGCGCCGCGCTGGGCGAGGATCTTCGCGATGCCCGACATTCCGGCACCGCCGATGCCGATGAAGTGCGGCCGTTCCATGGCGGCAGGGATGGCGGGTGCCATGCGGTTCTCTCCCCTGGTGTACGGATCTGGGCGTACGGATCCGGCTGTACGGATCCGGCTGTACGGATCTGGAGGTGCCAAGCCTAGTGCTTCGGGCCGGCCGGCCCGGGCGGGGCGCCCGGGCCGGCCGTCGCCCCGCGGCCCTACTCGCTGTGCGCGAAGAGCTTGAGGACCGGGACCCCGACCTTGTGCCGGGCGCGGGAGGCCCAGTCCCGGTGGAAGAACTCCTCCACGTAGTGCGGGGCGGTCAGCACGATCACCTCGTCGGCGCTGGTCTGCTCGACCATGGACTTCATCAGGTCCAGGGGGTGGTCCTCGACCACCTGTCCGACCGCCTCGCAGCCGGCCGCTCTCAGTGCCTGCAGCGAGACCTCCAGGGCCTGCTCGGCCACCGGCCGGGCCTTCTTGCCCTCGGGCTCGTCGCCCTCGCGGGTCGCCTCCTTGAGTTCGCCCATGGCGACGTCGTCGATGGCGCGCAGCAGTACATCGGCCTGGTCACCGCGCGGCTGCATCAGAACGATGAACGACACGCCCTCGTCGCCGTGCAGGGTGGTGACGAAATCCACGTCGACGGACGTCAGGGGCTTCTCGATCATCAGAACGCTTGTGAACACCTCAGGAGCCCTTCTGCGGAAACCATCCTTCCCCGTGCCCGCACGGGGACTGCGAAGTGATTGTGCCCAGCCAACGCAAAGCGGAACGACAAATTCCGCGATTGTCAGATCCGAAGGTAGCGGGTGAAGAGGAAGCCGTCCTGCTCCAGCACCGCCGCCACGGCGAAGCGTTTCGGAACGGCGACCGGGGGGCCTCCGGCGATCCGCTGCGCGGTGCCGGCGGTCATCGTCGGCGAGACGCTCAGGCACAGTTCGTCGAGCACCCCGGCGGCCACGAACTGGCCGAGCAGCCGCGGCCCGCCCTCGGTCAGCTGGCGCCGCAGCCCGCGCTCCGCGAGCGCCGTGACCACCCGCTCCGGCTCGACCCCGGGCCCGTCACCCGCGATCACCACCTCGGCGCCCGCCCGCTCGGCCTCGGCCCGGCGCTCCGGGGAGGACTCGGTCCCGGTCAGGACGAGGGTCGGGACGAGCGGCTCGGTGAAGAGCGGAAGCGAGAAGTCCAGGTCCAGCGAGGCCGTCACGACGGCGATCACCGGGGCCGGGCCCTGTCCCGCCGCCGCCCGGCGGGCCGCGAAGGCCTCCCGCGCCCGGGCGGGGCGGTAGCCCTCGGACCGTACGGTCTCGGCGCCGACCACCACGACGTCGGCGAGGCCGCGGAGCGTCCCGAAGATCCGCATGTCGGTCTCGGAGGAGAGCGGCTGGGAGCGTCCGTCGTGCTGGCCGGCCCCGTCGAGCGAGGAGACCATGTTGGCGCGCAGCCAGGGGCGGGCGGCGGCCTCCGCCGGATACGCGTAGGCGTCGGCGAGCTCGTCCAGGGACCACTCCCTGTCCGACTCGCTGGCTGTCATGTCCGTCACAGGGAACAGGCGTCGCATCCTCGCAGTCTGACATGGCGCTTACAGTGGAGAACTGTGTCGACCCGTGCCATAACCGAAGCCTCTTCCACCACAGCGGCCCCGTTGTCGCTGTGCTCGCGAGAGCCGCATGTCCCCGCCGACCGCCTGGTGGCGGAGATGGTGCCGCCGCCGCGGTTCGACTCGGTGCGCTTCGACACGTACATCCCGGACCCGAACCAGCCCAGCCAGATCGAGGCGGTCAAGGTCCTCGCCGACTTCGCCGAGGGACTCGGCGGCGCGCACGCCACGGGCGCCGGCAAGCGCCGCTGGTTCTCCAGGGCGCCGAAGAAGTCCGCGGCCCCGGCCGGCCCGCGCGGTGTCTATCTGGACGGCGGCTACGGCGTCGGCAAGACGCACCTGCTCGCCTCCCTCTGGCACGCCACCCCGGCCGAGCCGGCGCTCAAGGCGTTCGGCACCTTCGTGGAGCTGACGAACCTGGTGGGCGCGCTCGGCTTCCAGCAGACCGTGCAGACGCTCAGCGGGCACCGCCTGCTGTGCATCGACGAGTTCGAGCTGGACGACCCGGGCGACACGGTCCTGGTCTCCTCGCTGCTCAGCCGCCTCGTGGAGCACGGCGTCGCGCTCGCCGCCACCTCCAACACGCTGCCCGGCAAGCTCGGCGAGGGCCGCTTCGCCGCCGCCGACTTCCTGCGCGAGATCCAGGGCCTGTCGGCGCACTTCCGCCCGCTGCGGATCGACGGCGAGGACTACCGCCACCGCGGCCTGCCGGAGGCCCCCGCCCCGTACTCCGACGAGGTCGTCACGAAGACCGCGTACGCGACCCCGGGTGCCTCCCTCGACGACTTCCCGCACCTGCTCGAACACCTGGCCAGGGTTCACCCGAGCCGGTACGGCGCGCTGACCGACGAGCTCACGGCCGTCTGCCTCACCGACGTCCAGCCGGTCCCCGACCAGTCGACCGCGCTGCGGCTCGTGGTCCTGGCCGACCGGCTCTACGACCGCGAGATACCCGTGCTCGCCTCCGGACTCCCCTTCGACAAGCTGTTCAGCGACGAGATGCTGAACGGCGGGTACAAGAAGAAGTACTTCCGGGCGATCTCCCGGCTCACCGCTCTCGCGCGGGACGCGAAGGGGCTCGTGGCGCAGTAGCTTGGGGCCATACCCCAGCGAAAGGGATCACATGGCCACCGTGCGTCACGCCCACACCGTCTGGCAGGGCGACCTCCTCAAGGGTTCCGGCGTCGTCACCCTCGACTCCTCCAAGCTCGGCTCGTACGACGTCACCTGGGCGTCCCGCGCAGAGCAGCCGGACGGCCGGACCAGCCCCGAGGAGCTGATCGCCGCCGCGCACTCCTCCTGCTTCTCGATGGCCTTCTCCAACGGCCTGGCCAAGGCCGGCAACCCGCCGACCCGCCTGGAGACGAAGGCGGACGTCACCTTCCAGCCCGGCGAGGGCATCACCGGCATCCACCTCACCGTGCGCGGCGAGGTGCCGGGCCTGGACGCGGACACGTTCCAGGAAATGGCGGAGGACGCGAAGAAGAACTGCCCGGTGAGCCAGGCGCTGACCGGGACGACGATCACGCTGACGGCGGAGCTGGCGCAACCGGCGTGACGAGCGCGCGCGTCACGCCGGCTCGTACCGCACCTCGGTGAGGCGCTCCGACAACTCCCACAGACGGCGGCCGGTCTCCTGATCGGTCGCCGTCGGCGCGAGCGCGACCCGCTTGGGCGCGCCGCGCAGCTCCCCCGGCCCGTCCGGCCCGATGAACGCGCCGCCCTCGACGCCGGGCGCGGTCGCCGCGTAGAGCTGCGGCAGGGCGCCGGTCTCGGGCGACTGGGCGAGCAGCGGCCCGAGGATCCGGCCGAAGACCAGGCGAACCAAGGCGACGGGGGTTTCGTTCTGGAGGTTGGTGGCCGTGTAGCCGGGGTGGGCGAGGAGGCTGCGCACGGGGCTGCCGGCGGCGGTCAGGCGGCGGTGCAGCTCGTGGCCGAAGACGGCGTTGGCGAGCTTGGACTGGTTGTAGAAGCCCATGGGCGAGTAGCGGCGCTCGCCGTGGATGTCGTCGAAGTCGATGGCGCCCTTGCGGTGCTGGAGCGAGCTGACCGTGACGACCCGGGGCTCGCGCCCGGCGGCCAGGCGGTCGAGCAGCAGCCCGGTGAGGGCGAAGTGACCCAGGTGGTTGGCGGCGAACTGGAGCTCGTGGCCCTGGGCGCTGAGGGTGCGCGGCGGCGCCATCACGCCCGCGTTGTTGACCAGCACGTCGAGGCGCGGGTGGTCCGCGCGGAGCTTCGCGGCGAACTCCCGTACGGATTCGAGGTCGGCCAGGTCGACCCGCCGCACGTCCAGGCTGGCGCCCGGCACGCCGGCGGTGATGCCGAGCGCGGCGTCGCGGCCCTTGCGCTCGTCGCGGACGGCGAGGACGACATGGGCGCCGTGGTGGGCGAGGGCGCGGGTGGTGGCGAGGCCGAGGCCGCTGTTGGCGCCGGTGACGACGAAGACGCGTCCGCCGAGGTCGGGGATGCGGTCGGCGTTCCACTTCTGGGTGTCCAGCTGCGTATCCATGTGACACACGCTGCCGCCGGTGTCACTCGGTGTCAAGTTTTTCATTCGGTGCCATTCATCGGACTACGATGTGCGGCATGAGCCTCGCCGAACGCAAACGTCAGCTCGTCGCCACCGAACTCACCGAGTCCGCCCTCCAGCTCCTCGCCCTGAAGGGCTTCGACGGGGTCACCGTGGACGAGATCGCGGCCGCCGCCGGGGTGTCGAAGCGGACCTTCTTCCGCTACTTCGCGTCGAAGGAGGACGTGGTCGTCCAGTTCCTGTCCGGCATGGGCACCGACATCGCCTCGGCGCTCGCCGCCCGGCCGGCCGACGAGCCGGCGTCCGTCTCGCTCCGCCACGCCGTCGCCGTGCCGCTCGCCGCCTGCACCGACCAGCACCCCGACCACGCGGCCCGCGCGCTGCGCGTGGTCCAGCTGATCCTCCGCACCCCGGCCCTCCTCGCCCGCCTCCTGGAGCGGCAGGCGGAGTGGCGCGAGGCGCTCGCGGCGGAGCTGGCCCGGCGCCGGGACGTGGACCCGGTGGCCGACCTCTATCCGCGCCTCGCCGCCGGCACGGCGCTCGTCGCCTTCCACACGGCGCTCGAGCGGTGGAGCGACAGCGAGGCGGCGGCGGACCCCCTGGAGCTGCTCGACCGGGCGTTCGGGGTGGTGGCACCGGCGCTGGACGCGCAGGATCGGTAGCAGGCCGCCGGAAGGAAGGACGCGGACGAATGCCGAAGACGAAGACGAAGGGGCTGCGTACCGTACTGAGGCTTCCGGTGGGCGAGCGGATCGACCTCTCCTCGTACGACGCCTCCGCGACCCCGGCCGGCCCCGCCGACAAGACCGCCGGACGCGCCGCCACCGCCACCCTCGCCCCGCGCCTCGCCGAACTCCAGGAACGCCTCTACGCGGCGAGCACCGCCGGCGACCGGCGCCGCCTCCTCCTCGTCCTCCAGGGCATGGACACCAGCGGCAAGGGCGGCACGGTCAAGCACGTCATCAGCCATTTCAACCCCTCCGGATGCCGCATCCACGCCTTCAAGGCCCCCACCCCCGAGGAAAGCGCCCACCCCTTCCTCTGGCGTGTCGCCCAGGCCCTCCCCCGTCCCGGCGAGATCGGCATCTTCGACCGCTCCCACTACGAGGACGTCCTCGTCGCCCGCGTCCGCGCCCTGGCCCCGCCGGCCGAGATCGACGACCGCTACGCCGACATCGCCGGCTTCGAGAAGTCCCTCGCCGACAACGACGTCACCCTCGTCAAGGTCTTCCTGCACCTCTCCTACGAGGAGCAGCGCGCCCGCCTCCTGGCCCGCCTCGACAACCCCGCCAAGCACTGGAAGTTCAGCGCCGGCGACATCGACGACCGCACCCTCTGGCCCGCCTACCAGAAGGCGTACGAGGTCGCGATGGAGCGCTGCGCCACCGACCGGACGCCGTGGTACCTGGTCCCGGCGGACCGCAAGTGGTACCGCAACTGGGCGATCAGCGGGCTGCTCCTGGAGCATCTGGAGGAACTGGATCCGCAGTACCCGAAGGCGGACTTCGACGTGGCGGAGTGCCGGAGGCGGTTGCTCACCGAATGATCGGTTAATTTCCGTAGGTGACCATTTCTGTACGAAAGCTGTCGGCGCTGGCTCTTCTTGGCGCCGTACTCGTCGGCTGCGGCGGGGGTGCGGCCGGCTCCCCCGCGCACCCCGCGCACCCCACGGCGTCCCCCACGGCGGCGTCCCCCGGCACCAAGGCCGCGGCGCCCGCGCCGGGCCACCCCGCCGCGCCCGTCCGCAAGGTGCCGCCCACGCTCGCGCCGGCGGCCGGCGGGCTCACGCCCGTCTACACGCACCGGGCGAAGAGCTCGGAGAAGGTCGTCGCGCTCACCTTCGACGCGGACATGACGGCCGACCAGGGGCCGCGGGCGGCCCGGGGCGAGCACTTCGACAACCCGGAGCTGATCGCGACCCTGCGCCGGCTCAAGGTGGACTCGACCGTGTTCATGACCGGGCGCTGGGCCGAGCAGTACCCGGACGAGGCGAAGTCGATCGGCAACGATCCGCGTTTCGAGATCGCCAACCACTCCTTCAGCCACTACGCCTTCGCCAGCCCCTGCTACGGCCTGCCGACCGTCGCCGGGCCCGACATGGCCTCCGACGTCCAGCGCGCCTTCGACGCCTTCCGCGACGCCGGCGCCACCAACGTCGTCCCGTACTTCCGCTTCCCCGGCGGCTGTTACGACGACGAGGCACTCCGCGCCCTCGCCCCGCTCGGCGTCACCGCCATCCAGTGGGACGTGGTCAGCGGCGACGCCTTCGCCAAGGACGCCGACGCCGTCGCCGAGCAGGTGCTCTCGGGGGTGAAGCCCGGCTCGCTGGTCGTCATGCACTGCACCCGCAGCGCGGCCCCGGTCACCGAGCAGGCGGTCCGCCGGATCGTGCCGGAGCTGCGGGCGAAGGGCTACCGCTTCGTGAAGGTGTCGGAGCTGATGAGCCGTTAGCACCCTGAGAGCGTACGCGCGTACGGCCGTCAGGGCTGGCTCAGCAGCTTCACCATGATCGAGCCGTCGGGGCGGACCTTGCGCCACGGGTACTCGCAGTTCATGCGCTTCACCTCGACCGGCTGCTCCACGAACGTCCGCGCCGGGAACGGCTCGCACTTCCCGCGGTCGGCGTACTTCGGGCAGTTCCCGTCCGGCTTGGTGAACTGATGGGCACGCCAGGCCAGGGTGCCCGCGAGCTTCTCGTCGGGGTGGGTCGGCAGGTACTGGTTGCTGAAGAACGAGCCGATCATGCCGCCCGCCAGGGCCATGGCGAGCAGCACGCCCACCGCCGTGAAGCGCTGCTGCCGCCGAACCGGCCCGTCCGTCTCCAGCGGCCCTTCGCCGAGCCGCTTCAGCAGCGGGACGAGCCGCTGGGCCGCCACGACGCAGGCGAGGACGGTGAGCGCGGTCAGCGTGACCTGGATCTGGATCATGGTGCGCGGGAAGAGCTGCACCTGCTGGTCGGCCTCCATGCGGCCGGCCAGATAGAAACGGATCAGCCACGCGCTGCCGAAGCAGGCGAGCGGCGCGACCACGATCGCCTTGCGCAGGCCGAGCGCCACGGCGATGCCGAGGCCGATGAGCACGACGACCGCGTACACGTGCAGTCCGGAGAACTCCCCGACGCCCGGGTACTCGCCCGGCTCGTCCCAGGCCAGGCTGGTCAGCGGGGTGGTGCCGATGTACGCGGGTTCGGTGAGCGTGTAGCCCGAGCACCACTGGTCACGGGTGCTGGTCGCGCCGAGCAGCACCCGCAGGTACACCCCCGCCACCAGCAGGAAGCCAAGCAGCGAGCTGCCGAGGAAGAGCAGGCCGCGCAGCCGTCCCGTACACCACGGATAGAAGAAGAGGACGGCGACGAGCACGCCGGGCAGCGACCACAGATGCCAGCCCGAGTAGACGAGGAACAGCAGCCCGAACAGAAGGCCCAGGAAGCCGCCGCGCAGCACGGTGCCGCGCGCGCTGAAAGCCGGCGAGGCGCGCAGCCACATCAGCAGCTTCGCGATCAGCGGCAGGATCAGCACGAGGACGAAGGGGCTGTACGGCTTGTGCGGCAGCGTCTGCTGGAGCGCGGGCAGCAGGCCGACGGCGAGCGCCGGCAGCGGCCTCAGGCACATCCGCCAGAACAGATAGGCCGCGGGTCCGGTCAGCGCCACGAACGCGATGAACACCCACTTGATGGCGAGCGCGGGCTCACCGCCGAAGAAGCCCAGCTTGGCCAGATACCCGAGGGTGTACGGCACGGCCGGCGGATAGAAGGCGTCCATCGCACCGTTGTGCAGCACCTCCTCGCCCCAGCCGATGATGCGGTTGTTGTCGCCGTAGGGGCCGTTCAGCGTCCAGGGCGTGCCGCGGAGCGCGAAGACCTGCCCCGCGCCGAGGAAGCCGGTCGACAGGCCGGCGACGGCCGCCGCGGCGAGCCGTGTCGTCAGACGCCGCACGCGCTCGGTGCCACGGACCGTCGCCCAGCCGACCACGGCCGGCACGATCAGGGCGAGGCAGGCGAACCGGAGCTGGAGGTTCGACAGGCCGCTGATCTGGCCGACCCGGGTGAGGGGACTGTGGTCGACGCTCAGGCCCCACACGGTGAAGCCCAGCGCGGCCACGACGGACACGAGGATCTCGCCGCTGGTCGGGGAACAGCGGCGCAACTCCCGCCGGAGGAGTGCACGGGGCCCTCTCGGCCCTGCCTTCGGAACGGGTGTGGCGATTGTCGTCAACTGTCTGTCTCTTCCGGAAAGCGGAACGCCTGGGAAGAGTCAGATGAGCGGGCACCGGCCTGAGGTTGGCCGCCACCAGAGTGACGCGTTCTCAGCGGGCGAGGCGGCGGAGCTTGCGCTTGACCCGGGTGAGGAACGAGGGCGGGACCGGCGGTGGAGGCGGCGCCGGCTGCTGCTTCAGACGGAGAGTCAGCTGAGGGCCTTCCGGGCCGAGACTCACGTCGTACGGGCGGCTGCCCTCGGGGCCGAGGGCGAGCGTGCGGCGTTCGATGCGGCGCGGGATGTCCGGGGCGAGCGGGCCGCCGAGGCGGCCCTCGGCGGTAAGGCCATGCGCCGCACAGCGCAGACTGATGTCCCAGGCACCCTCGGCAAGGGTGGCGACGTCGATTCGGATCCGGAAGCCGGCCCGGCCGTAGTCGTACGTCTCCCGGCCGCGGCTGACCGTGAGGTGCGGGGTCGTCTCGTACGTCACCGGGAGCACCGTCTCGCGCCCGCTGTCGCGGTGGCGCAGCACGGTCTCTATGGTCAGCTCGTCGGTGTCGACCTGGTCGAGGTAGGCGTAGCCGGCGAGTTCGACGACGTTCCCGTCCCAGGTCAGTTCCTCGACGCGGCGGCGCGGGCTGGCGCCGAGGGCCTCGTCGGTGACGTCGCACAGTTCGGGCAGCCCGGTGTACGGCGCCGCCGCGTACAGGCGCCCGTCGCGGACGACGGTCTTGCCCGGCCGGCCTGCCAGGTCCCACTCCACGACGTCGGCCAGCTCGTCGAGCAGGCCCTCCTTGATGCAGTGGACGCGCAGCCGCTCGGCCACGTCGAGGCGGCCGAGGACGCCGGGCGTCACCCAGCGTTCGGCGTGCGGGCGGGCGAGTTCGGCGACGGTCTTGCGGTCGGCCTCGGAGTCGTTCAGGAAGCGGCGGTCGAAGCGGCGCAGCAGCTCGACCTTGACGTGACGGGTGATCAGCCGGTCGCGGAGCTCGCCGGGTTCGGTGAGCTCCTCGACGATGTCGACGAGCTCGTCCGCCTGCGCCACCATCGTCGGGTAGTCGAGGCCGCCGTGGGTGATGTTGCCCTGGTCGCCGCGGCCCACGAGGTAGTAGCAGTCGTAGTCGCCGACGACGGATATCACCGAGCTGTGCAGATACGCGCGGGCGACGAAGTGCTGGTCCTCGCTGATCCGCATGTGCTCCGGGAAGCGAAGTCCGTGCGCCTCGATCATGGCGCGGCGGAACAGCTTGAACGGCATCAGCGTCCAGTACACGACCGCCGGGTCCGCGCGGTCGACGTTCTTCGCGAAGACGTCCCTGACGGTCTTGGGGATGGCCCGGCCGGCGCCGACGAGCTTGGCCAGCACGGTGTCCGCGCCGTTCTTCTCGGCCATCGCCACCAGGCGCTCCAGCGCCTGCGGCCCGAGGCAGTCGTCCCCGTCGAGGAAGAAGACGTACGTCCCGGTGGCGTGGTCGAGCCCCACGTTCCGCGGCCGGCTCGGCCCGCCGGACGCCTCCTGGTGGATCACCGTCATCGTCCCGGCGTAGCTCTCCGCCCACGCGTCCAGGAACTCCCCGCCCCCGTCCGTGCTGCCGTCGTCCACGGCGACGATCTGGACAGCGTCCGCCCCGAGGCTCTGCCGCGCGACCGAGGCGAGCGTCTGCTTCAGGTACGGCATCGCGTTGTAGACCGGGATGACCACGGAGACGGTGGGTGTGGGGGTTGCGCTCATGGTGCGGTGGCTCCCGTGCGGACGTACGGACCAGGGGACGTGACGGAATCGTGAAGAGCGAGCCAACGGTACGGCACGCTCGGCGGGTTGCGCAGGCGTCTGCCTCAGCCCGAGCGGGCCGTGAGCCGGCAAGCCGCGGCCGTTGTCGCCGTCGCGAGCGCGAGGGCCGTGGCGAGGGCCGGCCAGGGGAGGGAGAGGGGTGCTGTGGGGTGGGAGGTGGTGAGGAGGGTGGTGAGGGCGGACTTGGCCGGGGAGCCCGTGGTGACCAGGGCCAGGAGGGAGCCGAGGAGCAGGGTGGTGAGGGACCAGCCGCGGGAGGGGACGAGGGGGCGGGTGGTGAGGGTGCCGACGGCCGCGCCCGTGAGGGTGCAGGCGGCGGCCACGAGCAGGCCCGCCATGGCCCCGCCCGGGTGGGGGGTGCTGATGGCGGTGACGGCGAGGACGGTGACGCAGGCGACGAGGAGGACGGCCGCGGTGGCGGTGACGATCGCCGCCAGGTGGACGCGGGCCGGACCGGCGGCCGCGGCGACGACCGTGCGGGCGGCGGGCGGCTCCTGGTTGAGACAGATCCGTACCGCCCAGGCGGCCACCGGGACGAGGGCGGTCGCCGCGTAGCCCAGCGAGCCGAACAGGGGTTCGCCGGGGCGGACGCCGACGCCGACGTAGGCCGCGTAGAGGAGGAAGGGGGCGAGCCAGCGCTGGGAGCGCAGGAGGAGGGCCGCCTGGTAACGGAGGAGCGCGGTCACACCCGTACGCCTTCGGTGCTGAGGTGGTCGATGTGCCAGCCCGCGTCGAGCAGGGCGCGCAGGACGGCGTCGGAGCGGTCCGCTTCGACGGTGAGGGTGACGACGCGGCCGTCGGTGCGTTCCGCTCGCACGTCCGGCGGGAGCTCCGTACCGCCCGACGCGGTGATACGCGTACGGGCGCGCGGGACTTGGGACCGCTCCGCGCGCGTCACCCGGCCCGCCGCCACCGCGTACACCGCGTCCGCCTCCCCCGCGAGCCGTCGCGGGTCGTGGTCGACGAAGACGACCCGGCCGCCCGCCGTGACCCGTTCGCGCACCGCGCGGTCGAGTTCGGCGCGGGCGGCGGTGTCGAGGCCGGTCCACGCCTCGTCGAGGACGAGCAGACCGGGCTCGGCGAGCAGGGCCTGGGCGACGGCCACCTTCTGGCTGGTGCCCTTGGAGAGTTCGCCGAGCGGGGTGTCCCGGTACGCGGCCGCGCCGAAGCGGTCCAGCCACTCCCCCGCCCTCGCCCGGGCCGCCGCGCCGCCGAGGCCCTGGATGCGGCCGAGGTGGATCAGGTAGCCGGCCGCGGTGAGCGGCAGGGCGGCGGGGAAGCGCTCGGGGACGTACGCGGTACGGGCCGGCCGGCCGGTGACGCGGCCCGCGCTGGGCGCGTCGATGCCCGCGACGAGCCGCAGCAGCGTCGACTTGCCGGAGCCGTTGGTGCCGGTGACCCGGGCCAGGGTGCCGGCGGGCAGGGCGAACCCCACCTCGCGCAGCACCCAGGGCCCGCGCGCCCCGTAACGGCGCCCGACGTCCTCGAACCTCACCCCGTCACCCCGTCAGCTCGTCAGCTCGTCACTCCGTCACCCCGCCAGCTCGTCAGTGCGGATCCACCGGGGTCAGTTGGCGACCTTCTGCGGGACGGCCTCGCTCGGGCGCACGATGACGAAGCCCTGGCCCTCCAGCTTCAGCTGGACCGCCTCGCCCGAGCCGCCGCGGATCATCGAACCGAAGGACTGCGAGCGGTGCAGTGAGGTGTGCAACTGCTCGCTCCAGCCGACGACGGCGTCGGTGTCCACGAACACCGGGGCCTCGGGGGTGACGGGGATGACGATCGGGTTGCCCTCGCACATCAGGGCGATCTTGCCGTAGCCGGTGAAGACGCTGTTGAACAGGCCGCCGCCGGTCATGCCGGCGCCCTTCACCGTCTTGATCTCGTAGTGCAGCGTGGCGTCGAAGCACAGCACGTTGCGGCCGTTCACGGTCAGGGCGTCGCCCTGCTCGACCTCCACGATGAAACAGTTCTGCGCCTCGTGGGCGAACCACGCCTCGCCCTGGCCGCGCACGGCCATCAGCGCCAGGCCCTCCCCGGTGACCGCCCGCTTGAGCAGGCCGCCCAGGCCCTGGCTCTTGTGCTCGAACTGGAGGTTCCCCCGGAAGGCGACCATCGAGCCCTGTCGGGCGTGCATCTCCCCGTTGACGGTGTACTTGACCGACTTGGCGTTCTGGAGGGTCATCCCCGGAAACGTCGCCGCCTCGGCGAGGTGCTCACTTGCGAAAAGATCACTCTTCATGGCAGGCATCCTGTCCCGGAAGCATTCATTCCTACAAGAAACTCGTGTTCGGAACGCGTGCTCGATGCCCGTGAGCGCGGTGGCAGACTTGCCGGGTGAGCAGCAACGACCCCCGTGACCTCCGCGACGGCCGCGACGAGAAGCCGCAGTTCGTCCTTCCTCTCGTCGTCCGCATCGAGCGCGCCGAGCCCCCGGCCCGTACCGACGCCCTGGAGACGGCCGCCCGCGCGGTCCTCACGATCCTGGCCGACGAGCGTTCGCTCGGCGACGGCGAGTGGGCGCAGGCGATGACGGACTGGCAGGACGCCCGCATCCGCAAGGTGGTGCGCCGGGCGCGCGGCGCGGAGTGGCGCCGGGCGCAGGCGCTGCCGGGCATCACGGTCGCGAGTGCGCAGGGCACGGAGGTGCGGGTCTTCCCGCCGGTGCCGCTGGACGGCTGGCCCAAGGAGCTGGCGCGCCTCCAGGTGTCGGGCACCGACCTGGACGACCCGGCCGCGCCGGGACCGGTACCGGAGGGCGGGGCCGTGCTGTGGCTCAACCCGGAGCTCGACATGTCCGCCGGCAAGACGATGGCGCAGACCGGGCACGGTGCCCAGCTGCTGTGGTGGGAGCTCTCCGACGCCGACCGCAAGAGCTGGCGCGAGGCCGGTTTCCCGCTCTCCGTGCGGACGGCCGGCCCGGAGCACTGGGCGCGGCTGACGTCGGGCGGGCTGCCGGTGGTCAGGGACGCCGGGTTCACCGAGATCGCGCCCGGCTCGTGCACGGTGGTGTCGGAGTTCCCGGCGCTGGGCTTCCGCGCGGGCTGAGTGGGCAGCGGGCCGCCACCAGCGGTTCCCAACCTCAAATCAACCTCTGAAGGTTCTCCCCGGCGGATTCGAACCGCCCGTTCCGGGCCATCAGCTCAGGGACCGAAGGAGGGGGACATGGGGGACGTGAGGAGTTCCGGCGCGCTCGGTGTCGGCATCGGCTGGCGGCCGGAGATCGCGGACGCGGTGGAGGCGCTGGCAGGGGTCGACTGGGTGGAGGTCGTCGCCGAGAACCTGTGCGCCGATCATCTGCCGGACTCGCTGGCGCGGCTGCGGGCGCGCGGGGTCACGGTCGTGCCGCACGGGGTGTCGCTGGGGCTCGGCGGGGCCGACCGGCCGGACGCGGGGCGGCTCGCGGCGCTCGCGCGGAAGGCGGAGGTGCTCGGCTCGCCGCTGGTGACGGAGCACGTGGCGTTCGTCAGGGCCGGGGGGCCGCTGACCGCGACGCCGCAGCTGGAGGCCGGGCATCTGCTGCCGGTGCCGCGCACCTGGGACGCGCTCGACGTGCTGTGCGAGAACATACGGATCGCGCAGGACGCGCTGCCGGTGCCGCTGGCCCTGGAGAACATCGCCGCGCTGATCTCCTGGCCCGGCGAGGAGCTGACGGAGGGCCAGTTCCTGACGGAGCTGGTGGAGCGCACGGGGGTGCGGCTCCTGATCGACGTGGCGAACCTGCACACCAACCACGTCAACCGGGGCGAGGACCCGGCGGAGGCGCTGTCCTCGCTGCCGGTCGAGGCGATCGCGTACGTGCACGTCGCGGGCGGTCTGGAGCGGGACGGGGTCTGGCACGACACCCACGCCCACCCGGTGTCCCGGCCCGTCCTGGACATCCTGGCGGACCTGGCCTCGCGCGTCTCCCCGCCGGGCGTGCTCCTCGAACGGGACGACCACTTCCCGGAGCCGCGGGAACTCGCGGCCGAGCTCACCGCGATCCGGACGACGGTGGAGGCGGCCGCGGCGACCGCCCGGCGCCGGCCGCTGCTGATCGGCGCGGGTGCCCGGGCCTCGGGCGGCGCGATGCCGGTCGCCGCCCCGCCGACCGCACCCATGGCCCCGCCCCGTACCGCCGACACGGCAGGCGCACCCGGCACGGCCGCGGGCACACCCGACCCGGCCTCCGACCGCGCCCGGCAGCGAGTCGGCCTCGCGCAGGCCGCGCTGCTCTCCGCCCTGGTCGCCGGGACGCCCGCGCCCGAGGGCTTCGACGTGCGGCGGCTCGGGGTGCAGAGCCGGGCGCTCGCGGCCAAGCGCGCGGACGTCGTGGCGAAGGTGGCGCCCGAGCTGCCCGAGATCCTCGGCGCCGGCTACCGGCCGGCCTTCCTCGCGTACGCCCGGACCCGGCCCATGACGGACGGCTACCGGCACGACGCCCTCGACTTCGTCGAGGCGCTGCTGGTCGCCGGGCGCCCCGTGGACCCGGCGGCGCACCGGCGGCTCACCGCGTGGTGGCGCGACCGGGCGGGCATCCGGCCGCCGGGCCCGGTGGCGCGGCTCGCGCACCGGGTGCGCACCGCACTGGGCAGGACGGGGGTGGCGGCGCCGTGAACGTGGTCGCGATCGTCTACGACGCGCTCGGCGCGGGCGCCGTCGCGCTGCTGCTCGTCCTGCTGCACCGGGCCCGGCGCGGGTCCGGCGGGGCGGTGCACGACCGGTACGAGGCCGCGTTCCTGAACGGCGGCCCGGCCCGGGTCGTCGACTCGGCGCTCGCCTCGCTGCACGGGGACGGACGGCTCAACGTGAGCGACCCGGGGATCGTGTGGCTGACCCGGTCGGACGCCCGGGCGCACGACCCGGTGGAGCGGGCCCTGCTCGGTACGCACGTGGCGGGGCAGGGCGCGCTCGCGCCGCTGCGGCTCGACGTGATGCGTCACCCGGCGGTGCAGGAGATCGGCGACGGGCTCGCGGCCCGCGGGCTGATCATGACGCCCCGGGCCCGCCGGTCCGTGCTGGTCTGGAGCTGGGCGCTGGGCGGGGCGGTGCTCCTGTCGGTTCCGGTCGTCCTGTTCCTGACCGTGGCGGCGCTGGTGGCCACGGACGATTCCGTGCCGTTCGTGGTGAAGGTGGTGCCCGCGCTGCTCGGCGTGCCCCTCACGGCGGTGGCGTGCGGTGTGGCGGCCTCGGGCCGGGTCACGCCGGCGGGCCGGGCCGCGCTCAGGACGTACGGGCAGGAGCTCGCGCACGTCACCGAGCCGGGCCTGCTGGTCGCGCTCCACGGGCTCGGGGCGCTGCCGGACCCGCTGCTGCGGGCGCATCTGGTCACGGCGGCCCGTACCCGGGTGCGGGCGCGGCCGGTGGCACCCGCGCGCTCGTCGCACTCCGCCCACGGTTCGTCCTCCCACCACTCGTCGAACGACGACGCCTTCCTGCCGGTGATGTGGTGCGCGGCGGCGGCCGGGGGCGGCGGGGGCGGGTGCGGGGGCGGCAGCTCGGGCGCGGGCGGCGGGAGTTCGTGCTCCGGGGGAAGCTCGTGCTCGGGAGGAAGTTCGTGCTCCTCGTCGTCGAGTTCGTGCGGCTCCTCGTCGAGTTCGTGCGGCTCCTCGTCGAGTTCGTGCTCGTCCTCGTCCAGTTCCTGTTCCTCCAGCAGCAGTTCCTGTTCGTCCTCGTCGTTCTGACCCGAGCCGCGCCGCGCCGAACCGGCCCGAGGTCGAGCCGAGGCGAGCCGAGCCCTGTATTCCGGTGGCGGCCCCGGCCCCCGTCCCGTACAACCAGGGCATGGTCTGGGTCCCCCTCCTCCTCGTCGCCTTCGCGGTGTCCGCCCTCGCGTGCGCGCGGGTGTGCCGCGACGCCGTCGCCGTCGACACGGCCGAGCGGCGCCGCGCGGACGGCGCCGGGCTCACGGTGCCCGAGGCGGCGTATCTGGCGGGTGGGCCGCTGCGGGTCGTCGACCTCACGCTGGTCGGTCTGCACCGCTCGCGGGCCGTGCTGCTCGCCCACACCGGCTGGGCGACCGCCGTGGACCCGGGCGCCGGCCGGGACGAGCTGGAGCGGGCCGTGCTCGGCGCGATCGGGCCCGCGGGGCAGTCGCCGATCCCGGCGGTACGGCCGCTGGCCGCGGAGACGGAGTGCGTACGGGCGCTCGGCGACGGCCTGGTGGAGCGCGGGCTCGCGTTGCCCGAGCCGGTGCGGCGCACCTCGGCGGCCGGGGTCCGGGCGCTGCGGGGCGCGTTCCTGCTGACGCTGTCCCTGGGGACGGCGGCCGTGCTGCTCGTGCCCGCGGGCGAGCGCACCCCGGTCCTCGCCTGGTTCTCGCTGCCGCTCGTGGCGGTCGGGCTGTGCCTGGTCATCGCCCGCGCCGACGACCCCGGTCTCGGCTGCTGGGCCTCCCCGGCCGGCCGCCGGCTGCTCGCCGCGCTCTCCCCGGCCGACCCGCTGACGGCGCTGGCCCGGCGCGGCACGGAGGTGCTCGAACCCGAGCTGCGTGCCGCCTTTCGGGTACATGACAGCGGACACCTGGCGTAGATCCTTTACACGCGAGGCGCGCCGAGGTCCCCTTTTGGGGTCTTTGCCGTCCGTGCCACCCCGCTCCACGGCACCGAGAAGGGGATGCGCCGATGAAGTCCGTCGCGCTGTTGCTGTCCGCTCTCCTCGCCCCCACCGCCGTCGCCCTCCCCCGCGCCGGCGCCGCCGAAGCCGCCGGCGCCCCGCCGTCCGAGAGCCGCGGCGTCGCGGTCGCCGCGCGGGCCGCGGCGGCCGAGGGGATCCGGTTCGGGCCGTGCCCGGCGGCGGAGAGGCTGCCGGCGCCGGTGGAGTGCGGCACCGTCCGGGTGCCGCTCGACTACGCCGCCCCGCATGGCGCCAGGATCCCGCTCACCGTGAGCCGGGTGAAGGCGTCGGGACCGGCGTCCGGGCGGCAGGGCGCGCTGGTCTACAACCCGGGCGGGCCGGGCGCCTCGTCGACGTACTTCCCGCTCGCTGCCGGGCTGCCCGCCTGGAAGCGGATCTCCGCCGCGTACGACCTGGTCGGCTACGCGCCGCGCGGGGTCGGCCGGTCCGCGCCCGTCTCCTGCCAGGACCCGGCCGACCGCACCCAGGGACCGACGCTCGCGCCGACCGTGCCCTCGGAGGTCTTCAAGAAGGAGCGGATCGCCCGCGCCCGTACCTACGCGCAGGGCTGCGCCCGCCGCACGGGTGCGGCGCTGCGGCACTACCACTCGCTCAACAACGCGCGTGACCTGGAGGTGCTGCGGGCGGCGCTCGGCGAGCGGCGGCTGACGTTCATGGGCGCGTCCTACGGCACGTACTTCGGCGCCCTGTACGCCACGCTGTTCCCGCACCGGGTGCGCCGGATGGTCTTCGACGCGCCGGTGAACCCGGCGCCGGCGCAGGTCTGGTACGTCAACAACCTCGACCAGTCGGCGGCCTTCGAGCGGCGCTGGGCGGATTTCCGCACGTGGGCGGCGAAGCACGACAAGGTGTACGGGCTCGGCACGACGGCCGCCGAGGTCGCCGAGAACTACGAGAAGGTGCGCGCCGAGCTGGCCGCCGCCCCGGCGGGCGGCAAGGTCGGACCGGGGCAGCTGCACGGGGCGATGCTCCAGGCGCTGTACGACGACCGGTTCTGGGCGGCGCGGGCGGGCGCGCTCGGGGCGTATCTGAAGGGCGACCCGAAGCCGCTGGTCGCGCAGGCCGGACCGGCCGAGTCGCCCCGCAGCGGCAAGGCGGAGGCCGGCGATCCGGGGAACGCGAGCGCCGTCTACACGGCGGTGGAGTGCAACGACGCGCCCTGGCCGCAGGACTTCGCGGTGTGGGACCGGGACAACACCCGGCTCGCGGCGCTCGCGCCGTTCGAGACCTGGGACAACGTGTGGGCGAACCTGCCCTGCGCGTACTGGACGGCGCCGCGCCAGAAGCCGCTGGACGTGCGCACCGGGCCGGGCGTGCTGCCGCCGGTGCTGATCCTGGCGGCCGAGCGGGACGCGGCCGCGCCGTACGCGGGCGCGCTGGAGCTGCAGCGGAGGCTGGGGGGCGCGGCGCTCGTGACCGAGCGGGGCGCGGGGACGCACGGCATCGGGGGCGGCCCGAACGCCTGCGTGAACGCCTATCTGGAGCGCTATCTGCTCACCGGAGCCGTACCGGAGGAGACCATGAGCGCGGGAAGCGCGGAGGAGATGACGCCGGTGCGGCGCGCTTCGTGCGCGCCGCACCCGGAGCCGGACCCGGTGTCGCTGGAGCGGCAGGCGGAACTCCGCCGGCCGTCTGATCTTCCGGGTCAAGGGGTCACCGCCCGGCTGGGCGCCGGACGGTGACCGGGTCGGTGGTGCCGGGGGGCCGTCAGGCCAGGCCCGCCACCAGGTCGGCGACGCTCTTGCGGCGGCCGGTGTAGAACGGGACCTCCTCGCGGACGTGCATCCGCGCCTCGGAGGCCCGCAGGTGACGCATGAGGTCGACGATGCGGTACAGCTCGTCGGCCTCGAAGGCGAGGATCCACTCGTAGTCGCCGAGCGAGAAGGAGGCGACGGTGTTGGCGCGCACGTCCGGGAAGCCGCGGGCCATCTTGCCGTGGTCGGCGAGCATCCGGCGGCGGTCCTCGTCCGGCAGCAGGTACCAGTCGTAGGAGCGCACGAACGGGTAGACCGAGACGTAGTCGCGCGGGGTCTCGTCGGCCAGGAAGGCCGGGATGTGCGACTTGTTGAACTCGGCGGGGCGGTGCAGCGCCATGTTCGACCAGACCGGCTCCAGGGCGCGGCCCAGGCGGGTGCGGCGGAAGAGGTTGTACGCCTCCTGGAGCTCGTCGCTCGTCTCGGCGTGCCACCAGATCATGACGTCGGCGTCGGCGCGCAGACCGGACAGGTCGTACGTGCCTCGGATCGTGATGTCCTTGGCGGCGAGCTGGTCGAAGAGCTCCTGGACCTCGTCGGCGTAGCCGGCCCGGTCCTCGGGCAGAACGTCGCGCAGCTTGAAGACAGACCACAGGGTGTAGCGGATGACCTCGTTGAGGTCCTTCGCCTTCTTACCGGCGTTCGGGATCTTTTCGGGCGCACTCATACGCCTATTCTCGCCCGTCACGAAGAGTGCCCTGCACCAGGGTGGGTGGTTTTCGACGTGGCGATGATCTCGTCGGCGGCGCGGTCGCCCGAGGCGATGCACGCGGGGATGCCCACGCCCCCGTACGCGGCGCCCGCGAGGGCCAGGCCGGGCAGGCCGGCGACGGCGGCGCGGACGCGCTCCACGCGGGCGAGGTGGCCGACCGGGTACTGCGGCAGGCCGCCGATCCAGCGGGTCACGGTGGTGGCGACCGGCCGGGCGGCGAGGCCGGTGGCGGCGGCCAGGTCCTTGAGCGAGACGTCGACGAGGTCGGCGTCCTCGCGGTGCACCTGCTCCTCCTCGCCGTACCGGCCGACGGAGGTGCGCAGCACGAAGAGGTCGGGGGCGGAGTCGGTCACCCACCGCCACTTCTGGCTGGAGAAGGTGGACGCCTTGATGGTGTGGCCGTCGACGGGCGGGACGAGGAAGCCGGAACCGGGCAGCCCGCGGCCGGGGCCGCCCTGGACGTCGGTGCGGCGGAAGGCGAGGGTGACCAGGGCCATGGAGGCGTACTCGACGGCGGCGAGCTCGGCGGCGGCGGCCGGCGCGTGGCCGGCGAGCAGCGCGGCGGCGGGTCCGGCGGGGGCGGCGAGGACGACGGCGTCGGCCGGGTACGTACGCTCCGGGGTCACGACCTGCCAGCCGGTGGCGCCGGTGCGGTGCAGCGCGGTGACCGGGGTACGGGTCAGGATCGTGCCGCCCGCGGCCCGGATCGCGTCGGCGACCGCGCCGGGCAGGGTGCCGACGCCGCCCCGGATGCCGGCGAACACGGCCCCGCCGAGTCCGGTCGCGGCGCCGGCGACGTCGGCCGGCGTGGCCGCGCCGGCCTGCTGCACGGCGCGGACGGCCTCGGTGAGCGTGGGGTGGCGGCGCGCGGCGGCGAAGAGCGCGGGCACGGCGGCCTTCATCGAGATGCGGTACGCGTCGCCCGCGTAGACCCCGCCGAGCAGGGGCTCCACGAGCCGGTCGACGACCTCGTGGCCCATGCGCTCGGCGACGTACGCGCCGATGGCGATGTCCTCGCCGATCTCGGTCGGCGGGAGGTCGCGGTCGCGGCCGATCCGCGCCACCGCCTCGGCCGACAGCAGGCCCTCGACGGCGCGGCCGTCGCCGGGGACGCCCATGACGTGGCCCTTGGGCATCGGGACGAGTTCGCCGCGCGACCACACGGAGGCGGTGGCGGTGGCGGGGGCCTGGAGGCGGTCGGCGAGGCCGACCCGTTCGGCGAGCGCGACGGCCTCGGGGCGGCGGGCGAGCAGCGACTCGGCGCCGAGGTCGACGGGGGCGCCGGCGATCTCCCCGGCGAGCAGCTTGCCGCCGAGCCGTTCGCCGCCCTCCAGGAGGGTGACCCGCGCGCCGGCCGTGACCAGGCGGTGGGCGGCGGCGAGGCCCGCGATGCCGCCGCCGACGACGACGACGTCCGGTCCGGGTGCGGGGTGCGACTTCGCGTTCGTGGGGCCGTTCATGGGACCACTCTCTCAAATCGCCCCGGCGCTCCCGATCCGAGGCCGGACCGTGACCGCTTCGCGACCGCGGAACGGCAACCCGCTCCCCGGCAGGGACGTCCAACCGGCACCACGACAGCATCACCTTGGGGGGTACGGATGCGAGGAACGCGTACGGCGAGAAGGCGCGCGGCCGCGGCGGCGGCGCTGCTGACGGCGTCGCTCGTCCTGACGGGCTGCGGCTCGGGGGGCGGCGGCGCGGACGCCGCGGGCGACAGCAAGAGGGACATGAGCGCGGCGAAGCCCGCGTACGAAGGGCCCGAGGCGGCGGGCGGGTCCGGGACGGCTGACGGGTCCGGGACGGCGGGCGCGAGCGGGGCCAAGGGCCAGGCTCCGGCCCGTACGCCCGCGGCCGCCCAGCACGTCATCCGCACCGCCGAGCTGTCCGTCGAGGTCAAGGACGCGGCGAAGGCGACGGCCGCGGCCCGGCGGGTGGCCACGGACGCGGGCGGACACGTCGAGAACGAGTCGACGGAGCGGGTCGACGACACGCACCTCGTCTCCCGGATCGTCCTGCGGGTCCCGCAGGAGCGTTACGACTCCGTCCTCGCCGAACTCGCCGGCTCGGGCAGGCTGCTGTCCCGCAAGGCGAACGCCAAGGACGTCACCGACCAGGTCGTGGACGTCGACAGCCGCATCGCCACCCAGCGGGCGAGCGTGGCGCGGGTGCGGGCGCTGATGGACCGGGCGACGAAGCTGGGCGACGTGGTCACCCTGGAGGGCGAGCTGAGCCGCCGTCAGGCCGACCTGGAGGCGCTGCTCGCCCAGCAGGCGGCCCTGAAGGACCAGACGACGCTGGCGACCATCACCCTCGACCTCACCGAGCCGGAGTCCGCCCCGGCGGACGACAGCCACCGCCCGGGCTTCCTCGACGCTCTGGCCGGCGGCTGGAACGCCCTGGTGTCGGCGGCCGCCTGGCTCCTCGTCGTGCTCGCCGCGCTCGCGCCGTGGCTGGCGGTGGCGGCGCTCGCGTACGCGCTGTGGCGGTGGCTGGTGCGCCCGCGGCTGCGCCGCCGCCCGCGGCCGGCGCCGCGGCCGCACCCCTGGCAGGTCGACGCGGCGGGCGTCCCGGCCCAGCCGACGGCCCCGCGGAGCGGGCCGGTGGCCGAACCGGTGGCCGAACCGCAGGACTGAAAACGCCCGCAAGCGCGTGAAGCCCTGAAAGATGGCTCCCATGAGCGAACGACTGGTGGTCATCGGTGGCGACGCGGCGGGCATGTCCGCCGCGTCGCAGGCACGCAGGCTCAAGAAGCCCGAGGAGTTGGAGATCGTCGCCTTCGAACGGGGGCACTTCAGTTCGTACTCGGCCTGCGGGATCCCGTACTGGGTCGGCGGCGGGGTCGGCGCCCGGGACGAGCTGATCGCCCGGAGCCCCGAGGAGCACCGGGCGCGGGACATCGATCTGCGGATGCGGACCGAGGTGACCGAGCTGGACCTGCCCGGCCAGCGCGTGCGGACCCGGGACCTGGAGTCGGGCGCGGAGGACTGGACGGGCTTCGACAAGCTGGTGATCGCGACGGGAGCGCGGCCGTCGCGGCCGCCGCTGCCGGGGATCGACGCGCCGGGTGTGCACGGGGTGCAGACGCTGGACGACGGCCAGGCGCTGCTCGACTCGCTGGGCCGGGCGCCGGGGCGGCGCGCCGTGGTGGTGGGCGCCGGGTACATCGGCGTGGAGATGGCGGAGGCGCTGCTCGGCCACGGCTTCGAGGTGACGGTGCTGAACCGGGGCGAGCAGCCGATGGCGACGCTCGACCCGGACATGGGGCGCCTGGTGCACGAGGCGATGGACGGGCTCGGCATCACGACGGTCGGTTCCGCGGCCGTGACGGAGGTCCGCGGCGGTGCGGACGGGCGGGTGCGCGCGGTGGTCACCGACTCGGGTGACGAGTATCCGGCGGACGTGGTGGTGCTCGGCATGGGTGTGGTGCCGGAGACCTCGCTGGCGCGGGCGGCGGGGCTGCCGACCGGCACGTACGGCGGTCTGCTGACCGACCTGTCGATGCGGGTGCGCGGCCACGAGAACGTGTGGGCGGGCGGCGACTGCGTGGAGGTCCTCGACCTGGTGTCGGGGCGGGAGCGGCATGTGCCGCTCGGTACGCACGCGAACAAGCACGGCCAGGTGATCGGCTCGAACGTGGGCGGCGACTACGCGACGTTCCCGGGCGTGGTGGGGACCGCGGTGTCAAAGGTGTGCGACCTGGAGATCGCACGGACCGGGCTGCGCGAGAAGGACGCCCGGGACGTGGGGCTGCGGTACGTGACGGTGACGATCGAGTCGACGAGCCGCGCGGGCTACTACCCGGGGGCGGCGCCGATGACGGTGAAGATGCTGGCGGAGCGGCGCACCGGGCGGCTCCTCGGGGTGCAGATCGTGGGCCGTGAGGGCGCGGGGAAGCGGGTGGACATCGCGGCGGTGGCTTTGACGGCGGGGATGACGGTGGAGCAGATGGTCGCCCTGGACCTGGGCTACGCGCCGCCGTTCTCGCCGGTGTGGGATCCCGTGCTGGTGGCGGCGCGCAAGGCCGTGGCGGCCGTTCGGGCGGCGGGCTGACCCGGGCGGCAGAGGGACCGCCGGTGACGAATTGCGACCATGGCGGCACCGTGGGTGACTCTTCACATGATCAGACACAACGCCGTGCGTGCGCTCTGCGCCGCCTCGCTCGCCCTCGCCCCGCTCGCCCTGGCCGCCACTCCGGCGTACGCCGCGACCGCCTGCACCGTCAACGGCAAGCCCGTCGCCGGCGACACCGTGAACGGGACGGCCGGGCCCGACTACATCGTCTGCTCCCGCGTCGAGGCCGGCGGCGTCGTCCACGGCCTCGGCGGCGCCGACTCCATCGTCCTCACCGGCCCGATGAACGGTGTCGTGATCGGCGGCACCGGCGGCGACAGCATCACCGTGTCGTCGGGCGTCACCGTGAACGGGATCCTCGACGGCAGCGACGACGCCGACTTCATCAGGGTCCCCGGAGTGCTGAACGGCCTGGTCTCCGGTGGCGCCGGGAACGACTACCTGCAGGTGGGCACGAACAACAACGTCGTGGACGGCGGCACCGGCCTCGACTTCTGCCGGGTCGGCTCGGGCAACCCGCCGATCCACTGCGAGGGCTGAGCCCAGCCCTCGCAGCTCATCAGACCCCGCGCACGCGGGCGGTCGTCAGCGGGCCGTCCGCGTGTGCACGTAGTCGACCAGGCGGGTCAGCGCCTCCGGATCGGTCGTCGGCAGCACCCCGTGACCGAGGTTGAAGACGTGGCCCTCCAGGTCCTTCGCGGCGGCCAGGACCTCGTCCGTCTTGGCCTCCACGGCCTCCCGCGACGAGAAGAGCACGGCCGGGTCGAGGTTGCCCTGAAGCGCCTTGCCCGGGCCGACGCGGCGGGCGGCCTCGTCGAGCGGGACGCGCCAGTCGACGCCGACCACGTCGGCGCCGGCCTCGCCCATGAGGCCGAGCAGCTCGCCCGTACCGACGCCGAAGTGGATGCGCGGGACGCCGTACGAGGCGACCGCGTCGAAGACCTTGGCGGAGGCCGGCATCACGGAGCGGCGGTAGTCGGCGGGGGCGAGGGCGCCCACCCAGGAGTCGAAGAGCTGGACGGCGGAGGCGCCGGCCTCGATCTGCACCTTGAGGAAGGCCGAGGTGATCTCGGCGAGGCGGTCGAGCAGGTCGGCCCACAGCTGCGGGTCGCCGTACATGAGCGCCTTGGTGTGCTCGTGGTTGCGGGAAGGACCGCCCTCGACGAGGTAGCTCGCGAGGGTGAACGGGGCCCCGGCGAAGCCGATGAGCGGGGTGGACCCCAGTTCGGCGGTGAGCATCCCGATCGCCTCGGTGACGTAGTGCACGTCCTCGGGGGTCAGGTCGCGCAGCCGGGCCAGGTCGGCGCGGGTGCGGATGGGCTCGGCGACGACGGGGCCGACGCCGGGCTTGATGTCGAGGTCGACGCCGATGGCCTTGAGCGGGACGACGATGTCGCTGAAGTAGATGGCGGCGTCGACCTTGTGCCGGCGGACCGGCTGCAGCGTGATCTCGGTGACCAGCTCGGGCCGCATGCACGACTCGAGCATGGGGATGCCCTCGCGGACCTTGAGGTACTCGGGCAGGGACCGCCCGGCCTGCCGCATGAACCAGACGGGCGTGTGGGGCACGGCCTCACGCCGGCACGCCTTCAGGAACGCGGAGTCGTACGTCTGCGGCTGGTGCTTCGTCTGGTTCGTCTGGTTGCCCTCGGGGCTGTGGTTGGCGCTCACGCCCAGAATCTTCGCATGTGGCGAGAAGCCGCTCGCCCGGCCCGGGTGTCCCTCCCTGCGCGCGGGCCCCGTTCCGCCTACTCTTCCCCGCATGGCTGCGGCTCAGGGACATTTTTCCGATCATTCCGACGGCAATCGAGGGGCGGAGAAGACGGCGGGCGACAGGGTGGACCCCACGGACCCCACGGAGACGAATCCGCTGCCGCCCGCGTTCCGGCGGGCGGTCGAGGGGCTGCGCGCGGTCCGGCTGCGGCCGGAGATCGAGGTGGACCCGACCCGGCCGCCGCAGCGGCTCGCCCCGTACGCGTACGCCCTGGAGGCGGCGGTCGTGGCGGGCGAGGAGGACCTCGCGGACGGGCGGCTCGTGCTGCTGCACGACCCGGCCGGGCACGATGCCTGGAAGGGCACCTTCCGCCTGGTCACGCTGGTACGGGCGGAGCTGGAGCCGGAGATGGCGGCGGACCCGCTGCTGCCGGAGGTCTGCTGGTCGTGGCTGACCGGGGCGTTCGAGGCGCGCGGGCTCGCGTACGAGGAGGCGAGCGGCACCGTCACGATGGCGGGCTCCCACTATTTCGGGGGACTCGCGGAGCGGCGGCCGGCGACGCAGATCGAGATCCGGGCGTCGTGGACGCCGCGGGAGGGTCCGGCCGGGGTGCCGGACACGGGGGCGCACCTGGCGGCCTGGTGCGATCTGCTGTGCCAGGTCGCGGGGCTGCCGCCGTCGGCGGCCGAGCCGGGCGCGGGGACGGCCTCGGGCGCGGGGGTCGTCCCGCTGCCGCAGCGACGGGGCCCGCAGCACCCGTAGCCCACAGCACGCGGAGCCCACGAACCCCGAGAGCACCGAGGCGGCGGTCGAAGAGGGTCGTTTTTCGGACACTTTCGGGTGGGGCGGAGTCCCGGATCGCATGAGGCTCGTACGATGATCGATCGCGCGTCCGAATTGCCCCAATTGTTACTCACTAAATCGTGATCTTTCCCTAAAGGCGGGCGCCCCTGCTGCCGAAGGAGTCAGTGACCCCTTCAAAGCAACGGGTTCGCCCCCGGCTTCTTCCCCGAGCCGGCTCCGTCCCGCACCTTCCCCAGGAGGCCTGGTGTCCGTTCTCCTCGAGCAGCCCGCAAGCCTGGTCGCCTACCGCCCGAACAAGCCGACGGCCATGGTCGTCGTGGCCGACCCGCGCGTCCGCTCCACCGTCACCCGCCACCTGTGGGCGCTCGGAGTGCGTGATGTCATCGAGGCGTCGTCCATCGCGGAGGCCCGTCCCCGCGTCGGCAACCCGCGCGACATCTGCGTGGCCGACGTCCACCTCCCCGACGGCAGCGGACTGACCCTGCTGTCCGAGACCCGCGCCGCGGGCTGGCCCAACGGCCTCGCCCTCTCGGCCGCCGACGACATCGGCGCGGTACGCAACGCCCTGGCCGGCGGCGTCAAGGGCTACGTCGTCACCGGCACCCGTACGAACATCGGGCACCCCACCCGCCCCGGCGCCGCCCCCATCGGCTCCGCGGCCGCCCGCCTCGGCCACCGCCGCCCCCCGGGCGCCCCGAGCCACCCGGGCGGCTACCGAGAGCTCTCCGGCCGCGAGGTCGAGGTGCTGCGTCTCGTCGCGGAGGGCCAGTCGAACAAGGCCATCGGCGTCTCCATGGGCCTCTCCGCACTCACCGTGAAGTCCCACCTCGCCCGCATCGCCCGCAAGCTGGGCACCGGCGACCGGGCGGGCATGGTCGCGGTGGCACTGCGGACCGGGATCATCCACTGACCTGACAAAGAGCGAGCGCCTGTCGGCTAAACGTTCCGTCGACAGGCGCTCAGCGTTGTCAGCGACCGCCGGCGAACCCACGGAGTCGCACAGGAATCCGGCGAGGCACTGGACCTGGTGGCTGCCGCGAGAATGCCGCTCCTCTGTGCGGCTGCCGGACTACGGTCGGGTGTCGTGAAGCTGGTGGTTCAGATCAAGCTGGTGCCGACGCCTGATCAGGCATCGACGCTTGGGGCAACCCTGCGGGCGTGCAATCGGGCCGCCGATCACGCTTCCGCCGTGGCCTTCGCCCGGAATCTGAAGGACCGCAATCGTCTGCAGAAGGCGGTGTACGGGGAGCTGAAGGCCACTTTCGGGTTGTCCGCGCAGCCGGCGGTGCGGGTCGTGAAGAAGGTCGTCGACGCCTACACCGCCCTGAAGGCCGGCGTTGGTGCGAGAACCCTCGCGGCCCCGGTCACCTTCCGGGCGGAGGCGGCGCAGCCGTTCGACGACCGTTGTCTGTCGTGGCGGTTCGACGCTCGGACCGTGTCCATCTGGACGGTTGGCGGGCGGATGAAAGGGGTCCGGTTCGCCTGCTCACCCGACCAGCTGAAAACGCTGGTGGCCCACCGGAAGGGCGAGAGCGACCTGGTACGGCGAGACGGGAAGTGGTTTCTGATCGCCACGTGCGACCTCCCGGACCCGCAGGTGTGCGAGCCGGTCGACTGGATCGGGGTGGACCGGGGCATCGCCAATCTGGCCACTACCTCGGACGGCACGAACTACCAGGGGCGCCGGCTGGGCCGCTACCGGCGCTGGCAGGCGCGTAAGCGTGCCGAACTCCAGGCAAGGCGCACCCGCTCGGCCACCCGCCGGCTCGCCCGGCGGGCGAAGAAGGAGCACCGTCATGCCACGCAGGTGAACCACCTGATCAGCAAGGAGATCGTGTCCGTCGCGCAACGCACCGGTCGTGGGATCGCCGTCGAGGAGCTCGGCGGCATCCTGGACCGGGTACGGCTTCGCCGCGACCAGCGGGGCACCCTCTCGTCCTGGCCCTTCCACCAGCTCGGACAGCACCTCGCCTACAAGGCCCGCATGGCCGGGGTGCCGTTCCTGGAGGTGGACCCGGCCTACACCTCGCAGCGCTGTCCGCGCTGCGGGCACACCGAGCGGGCCAACCGCCCCACTCGGGACCGGTTCCGTTGTCGTCGGTGCGGGCTCGCTGGCCCGGCCGACGTCGTCGCCGGGATCAACGTGCGCGATCGCGCACGCTCGGCGTGGGCATTCGTCACCATGCCCGTCCCACCCCCGGCGCGGCCGGGGGTGGGAGATGCGCCCCGTGACCGTCCCGTCGTAGGGGACAGTCGGGAGCGCGACGAGGCGTGTCGGCCGCGCGCACACGCTCGGCCGGACAAGGCCACGAAGGTGACAGATACCCTTGACGAGGAGTCCGGAGGGCATGCGCATGCCCTCCGCGAAGTACAGGTGGGTCGCTTGCACGGGCAGATACCCTTGACAGGTGACCGACGCCCAAGACACCGCGAGTGACACCGCACTGCGAACCACCGGGGGCGCCCCCTCGGACGACGACGTCCCTGCGCATGGGCTGCCGATCCCGCTGCTCGAACCGCGCGAGGGCATTCCGCCCGTCGTCGCGACCGAGGACGCCCTCGCCGAGGTGATCGCCGCCTTCGCCGCCGGCCGCGGCCCGGTCGCCGTCGACGCCGAGCGCGCGTCCGGCTACCGCTACGGGCAGCGCGCCTATCTCGTCCAGCTCCGCCGTGAGGGCGCGGGTACCGCGCTGATCGACCCGGTGGGCTGCCCCGATCTGTCCGGTCTCGGCGAGGCGCTCGTCGGCACCGAATGGATCCTGCACGCCGCGACCCAGGACCTGCCGTGTCTGCGCGACATAGGCATGGTGCCGACGCGGCTCTTCGACACCGAGCTGGCCGGCCGGCTCGCCGGCTTCCCACGGGTGGGTCTGGGCGCCATGGTCGAGTCGGTCCTCGGGTACGCCCTGGAGAAGGGCCACTCCGCCGTCGACTGGTCCACCCGGCCGCTCCCCGAGCCCTGGCTGCGGTACGCGGCGCTCGACGTGGAGCTGCTCGTCGACCTGCGCGACGAGCTGGAGAAGGAGCTGGACCGGCAGGGCAAGCTGGAGTGGGCGCTGGAGGAGTTCGACGCCATCGCCGCCGCGCCGCCCGCCCCGCCGCGCAAGGACCCCTGGCGCCGCACGTCCGGGATGCACAAGGTGCGCCGGCGCCGTCAGATGGCGGTGGTGCGGGAGCTGTGGACGGCCCGTGACCGGGTGGCCCAGCGGCGCGACGTCTCCCCCGGCAAGGTGCTGAGCGACTCGGCGATCGTGGAGGCGGCGCTCGCACTGCCGCCGAACGCGGGCGCGCTCTCGGCGCTGCCCGGCTTCGGGCAGCGGATGGGCCGGCGGCAGCTGGAGCAGTGGCAGGCGGCCGTGGACCGGGCGAAGGCCCTGCCGGACGCCGAGCTGCCGCAGCCGGGCCAGCCCGTGGCCGGGCCGCCCCCGCCGCGCGCCTGGGCCGACAAGGACCCGGCCGCGGCCGCCCGGCTCGCCGCGGCCCGTACGGCGGTGTCGGCGCTGGCCGAGGAGCTGAACCTGCCGCAGGAGAACCTGATCACGCCCGACACGGTGCGCCGGGTCTGCTGGGAGCCGCCGGCCCCGGTGAACCCGGACACGGTCGCGGCGGCCCTGGCCGGCTACGGCGCGCGGGCGTGGCAGGTGGGTCTGGTGACGCCGCTGCTGGTCACCGCCCTGGCGACGAAGGCCTGAGCCGTACGGCTCGACGGGCTTACGGGGTCCTCACTCCTCCAGGAGGGTGAGGGCCCCGTCCTCGTCCCTGGCGTAGCTCCCGGTCTCCGCGCCCTCGACCTTGCCCTGCTTGAGCCAGTGCTCGGACATGGTGTGCAGCGTCTTCGCATGGCGCTCCCAGACGATCTGGTGGCCGGCGCAGGAGACGCGGATCATCAGCTTCTGGTGCCCGGGGATGCCCCGGTAGAGCTCGGGCGTCGAGAAGTACACCAGGCCGAGGTCGGGCGAGGTGTTGACGATCGAGTCGTTCTCGCCGTACACGATGCACACCGGCACCTGGTGGCCGAGGACGTTGTGGAGCTTCACGGTGGTCTTGTTCCAGCCCCACCAGTACGAGTTCCGGATCCGGTTGAGACCATCCGGGTGGCCGGCGATGCCGCCTCCCCAGGTGGCGCCGACCGGGTCGGCCTCCATCATCGCCTTCCAGACGGCGTCGACCATGCCGTCCTCGCGCTGGTCCGGACAGCCGAGGTCCTTGCGCCACGCGATGTCGAGGCCGCCCTTGGTGCTGACGCTCATCGGGTAGCCGAAGGCTCCCGCCGGCGTGGACACCGGCAGCGGCACGGGGGCGCCGAAATCGGTCCCGGGTGCGCTCTGGCGGCCGTCGGGCGGGAAGATCGGCGCAACGAGGAAGAGGCTGCGGACCTTGTTGGGGTACTGGATGGTGTACGGGCCGAGCTGCTGGGCCGCCGCCGACCAGCCGATGAGGTCGACCTGGGAGACGCCGGTGCGGGCGATGATCCAGTCGACGACCGTGCCGACCTCGTCCCAGTCGCTCTTCGAGTTGTTCAGCTGGGCCGCGTACTGCACCGGGCCGGTGTACGGCGAGGCGTTCGGGTTGGGGCTGAGCAGCGCCCGCTGGCTGGGCGAGGGGTTGACGTTGCGGTGGTCGTCCATCGTCGGGCGGGTGGACAGGCCGGAGCCCTGCAGCTCCATCACGTACACGTCGAAGTCGGCCTTCGCGAGCTCCTCGGCCCAGCTGTACTTCTTGTTGTCGTGCTGGAGGTCGAAGCCGGCCAGGGCGGGGACGCTGCGGCCGTGCAGCATGAGGACGGGTCTGGGCGTACCGCCGTGCGGCGTGCCGTTGCGCTCCCGGACGAAGAGTTTGACCGGCTCTCCGGCGTTGGCCGGGATGGTGGAGGTGTGGTCCACGTAGTGGTCGGTGACCACTACGGCGTGTGAGGCGATCGTCGATGTCACGGTGCTGCTCCGTTTCCGTGTCTGGTGGGCCTGTCCAGCGTCGGCATGCGGCGGCCCCCGCCACCGTCGACGCGGCCGTCACGGACGGTCGTTCGACCCGATCGGACGGGCGTACGGAGGGGGCGCGGGGGCGCGTTCCGGGTGTGACGTTCACCGCTCCCGGCCCGGGGACTGGGCAGCTTGGTTACTCGTAAGTAGCATGGGGGTAGCAAGCGCGCGCTTAGCCGCGTGCCGGGCGCCTCGCGCCCGCGCAGCAGCAGTGCCATCCCGCACCCTGGAGGAGAGCCATCGTGCCTCGTACCGTCAGGGACGTCGTCTTCGTCGACGGCGTCCGTACCCCGTTCGGCAAGGCGGGCCCGAAGGGCATCTACCACGAGACCCGCGCCGACGACCTCGTCGTCAAGGCCATCCGGGAGCTGCTGCGCCGCAACCCGGCTCTCGACCCGGCGAAGATCGACGAGGTCGCCATCGCCGCGACCACGCAGATCGGCGACCAGGGCCTGACCCTCGGCCGCACCGCCGGCATCCTGGCCGGTCTGCCGCAGTCCGTGCCCGGCTACTCCATCGACCGCATGTGCGCCGGCGCGCTGACCGCCGTGACGTCGGTCGCCGGTTCGATCGCCTTCGGCGCGTACGACGCCGTCATCGCCGGTGGTGTCGAGCACATGGGCCGCCACCCCATGGGCGAGGGCGTGGACCCGAACCCGCGCTTCGTCAGCGAGAAGCTGGTCGACGAGTCCGCCCTCTTCATGGGCATGACCGCCGAGAACCTGCACGACCGCTACCCGACCATCACCAAGCAGCGCGCCGACGAGTACGCCGTGCGCTCGCAGGAGAAGGCCGCCAAGGCGTACGCCGACGGCAAGATCCAGCAGGACCTGGTGCCGATCTCGGTCCGCCGCACCGACCCCGCCGGTGGCGAGACGGGCTGGGGCCTGGTCACCGCCGACGAGCCGATGCGCCCGGGCACCACCCTGGAGTCGCTGGCGAACCTGAAGACGCCGTTCCGCGTCCACGGCAACGTCACCGCGGGCAACGCGGCCGGCCTGAACGACGGCGCCACCGCCTCGATCATCGCCTCCGAGGACTTCGCCCGCGAGAACAACCTCCCGGTGAAGATGCGCCTGGTCTCGTACGCCTTCGCCGGCGTCGAGCCCGAGGTCATGGGCTACGGCCCGATCCCGGCCACCGAGAAGGCGCTGGCCAAGGCCGGCCTGTCCATCTCGGACATCGGTCTCTTCGAGATCAACGAGGCGTTCGCCGTCCAGGTCCTCGCGTTCCTGGAGCACTACGGCATCGCCGACGACGACGCGCGCGTCAACCAGTACGGCGGCGCCATCGCGTACGGCCACCCGCTCGCCTCCTCCGGCGTCCGTCTGATGACGCAGCTGGCCCGCCAGTTCGAGGAGCAGCCGGAGGTCCGCTACGGCCTCACCACCATGTGCGTCGGCTTCGGCATGGGCGCCACGGTCATCTGGGAGAACCCGAACCACAAGGACGCCGGAGGCAGCAAGTGAGCACCACCGCAGAGCTTCTGAAGGGCGCCGCCGAGCTCTTCCCGGACGAGGTCGTCACGTCCGCCCACGTACGGCACTTCGAACTCCCCGCGGGTGCGGGCCGGTTCGCGCTGATCACGCTGGACAACGGCTTCGACCACACCAAGCCGACCACCTTCGGCCCCGCCTCGCTCGCCAACCTCAACACGGCGATCGACCAGGTCGAGGCGGAGGCCGCGAACGGTGAGATCGTCGGCGTCGGCATCACCGGCAAGCCGTTCATCTTCGCCGTCGGCGCCGACCTCAAGGGCGTCGAGCTGCTGAAGAAGCACGAGGAGGCCCTGGCCATCGGCAAGGGCGGCCACGACGTCTTCAAGCGCCTCGCCGGCCTGGCCGTCCCCACCTTCGCGTACTACAACGGCGCGGCGATGGGCGGCGGTGTCGAGGTCGGTCTGCACTGCACCTACCGCACCGTCTCCAAGGCCCTGCCGGCCTTCTCGCTGCCCGAGGTCTTCCTCGGTCTGGTGCCCGGCTGGGGCGGCTGCACGATCCTGCCGAACCTGATCGGCGCGGAGAAGGCCGTCCAGGTCATCATCGAGAACTCGCTGAACCAGAACCGCCAGCTCAAGGGCAAGCAGGTCTTCGAGCTCGGCATCGCCGACGCGATCTTCGAGGGCGCCGACTTCCTGGAGCAGTCCCTCATCTGGACCGCCCGGGTCCTGAAGGGCGACGTCACCGTCGAGCGCCCGGAGATCGACCGCGGCGAGGGCTGGGACCAGGCCGTCGCCAAGGGCCGTGCCGTCGCCGACTCCAAGGTGCACGGCGCCGCCCCGGCCGCCTACCGCGCCCTCGACATCATCGAGGCGTCGAAGGACGGCGACCTGCAGAAGGGCTTCGACGCCGAGGACCAGGCCCTCGCGGACCTGATCATGGGCGGCGAGCTGCGCTCCGGCATCTACGCCTTCAACCTGGTGCAGAAGCGCGGCAAGCGCCCGGCCGGCGCGCCGGACAAGTCGCTGGCCCGCCCGGTCACCAAGGTCGGTGTCGTCGGCGCCGGTCTGATGGCCTCCCAGCTGGCCCTGCTCTTCCTGCGCCGCCTCGAGGTGCCGGTCGTGCTGACCGACATCGACCAGGAGCGCATCGACAAGGGCGTCGGCTACGTGCACGGCGAGATCGACAAGCTCCTCGGCAAGGGCCGCATCAACCAGGACAAGGCCAACCGCCTCAAGGGCCTGGTCTCCGGTGTCCTGGACAAGGCCGAGGGCTTCGCGGACGCGGACTTCGTCATCGAGGCCGTGTTCGAGGAGATGTCGGTCAAGCAGCAGGTGTTCGCCGAGGTCGAGGCCGTCGCCCCGGCGCACGCGATCCTCGCCACCAACACCTCCTCGCTGTCCGTCAGCGAGATGGCGTCCAAGCTGAAGCACCCGGAGCGCGTGGTCGGCTTCCACTTCTTCAACCCGGTCGCGATCCTGCCGCTCCTGGAGATCGTGCGCGGCGAGCAGACGGACGACGCCTCGCTCGCCACCGCCTTCGGTGTGGCGAAGAAGCTGAAGAAGACGGCCGTTCTGACGAAGGACGCCCCGGCGTTCGTCGTGAACCGCATCCTGACCCGCTTCATGGGCGAGATCCAGAACGTCATCGACGAGGGCACCTCCGTCGAGACGGCGGAGAAGGCGGTCGAGCCGCTCGGCCTGCCGATGTCCCCGCTGGTCCTCCTGGAGCTGGTCGGCCCGGCGATCGGTCTGCACGTCTCCGAGACCCTGAACCGCGCCTTCCCGGAGCGCTTCAAGGTCTCCCCCAACCTGAAGGCCGTCGTCGAGGCCGGCAAGCGCGGCTTCTACGTCTACAACGCGGAGAACGGCTTCAAGCCGGAGCTCGACCCCGAGGTCGCCGCGCTCCTCAAGCAGGGCGACGTCGTCCTGACGGAGGAGCAGGTCCGCGACCGCGTCCTGGACGCGGTGGCCCAGGAGATCGGTCTGATGCTGGAGGAGGGTGTCGTCGCCGAGGCGCAGGACATCGACCTCTGCCTCATCACCGGCGCGGGCTGGCCCTTCCACCTGGGCGGCATCACGCCGTACCTGGACCGTGAGGGCGTCTCGGAGCGCGTCAACGGCAAGCGGTTCCTGGCGCAGGGCGTGGCGAGCGTCCCGGCGTAACACCGCGGCAGACGAAGGCGGATGCCCGCCCCTCGACGAGGGGCGGGCATCCGTGCGCAGGGCCCGTGTCGCCCCTGCCTCACCCGCTCGACCCTCTGTTCGGGATGCGATCAAAGGGTGGCAGAATGGCGCGTCTTGTCCTCGGCAGAACGGCTTTCGCACCATGTCGAACCACGGCTCCGGCCCCAGTCGCCGCACGTTCCTGGTGGCCGGCACCGCCGCCCTGGCCGTGGGCGGTCTCGCCGGGCTCGCGCTGTGGGGAGACGAGGAGACGGACCAGAGCAGGAACGTTCCGGTGGCCCCGGCGATCGCGGGGGCGTTCGACATCGCCCGGCCGACCCGGCTGTGGCAGCCGACCCCGCTGAGCGACGTCACCGGGCCGCAGTCGCTCGCCTTCGACGACACCAACCGGCACGTGTACGTGGTCCAACTGGTCCAGGGCGGGCTGCGACTGCGCGGCGAGGAGGCCCCGGTCGACGCGGCGCGGCGGAAGCGGGCGGGGGACCTGTGCGTCACCCGGTTCTCCCGCTCCGGGGAGCAGTTGGGCCGAATGTACCTGCGGGGGTTCGGGCACGGCATCTCCATGGGTGTGGAGCCCCGAGGCGGCACGGTGTGGCTGTGGATGGAGTCCGAGGCGCACCCCAGGAGCGGGTTCGGCCGGGCGGTCGCCCGGATCCGCTTCGAGGACGGGGCGGTGCTCGACAACGACGACCCGTCGGTGCGGCACCAGCGGATCGCCCCGAAGGGCAGTACCCGGGTCCATCCGGCCGTGGACATGACGGCCGGGCGGCTGCTGATCAGTTATGTGGGCACCGACGGAAAGCACGGTTATTCCGTTCACTCCCTGAACGACGTCCTCGCGGGCGACAGAACGCCGCTGCACAGGATTGACAGCGCCGCTTTCCTGGAGAGCGAGACGTTTCAGGGATGCGCCCTGCACGGCGCTTTCATATACCAGCTGACCGGAAATCCTTACAGCAAATCGGGCGGCCGGAATCCTCGCGATTCCGGGGGGAACACCTTCATTTCCGCGATCGATATCCGCACGGGCCGGGTGGCGGGTCATCAGCACGTCTCGGTCGATCCCTCGCTGCGCTTCCGCGAGCCGGAGGGTATTGCGGTGCGCATGGCCCCCGAACCCCTCCTGTGCATGGGCTTCTCGGTGAAGACCGCCGATCGCAGGAATATCGCCCTCTACGGGTTCCAGCCCACCCCGAGTGGTCACCACAGGTAATCGGGCGGCGACTTTACGTCAGGGTTGTGCGGGCGAAGGACACTCTTGCGGCATGGTTCGATAACTATTCGGTGAACGACTGCACCATCTTCACTTCACGGCCACCCCGCGTACGTCCGCGCGTCACCCTTGCCTATACTTTGCGGACGCTTTATGGCGTCTTCACAACCCGACGGTCACGCCCCCCACCGTGGCGCGGTTTCGGCGCGCAGTGACACGCGTCACGGCAACGGCAAGGAGGGGCCGCACGGCCATGAACAAGCAGCAGCGTCAAGCCCTGCTGGGCGTCCTCATCTCGGGCGCCCTGGTGCTGAGCTTCCTCGGCATGATGGTCGCGGTGGTGATGCCGTCCCTGACGGTCTTCGCCGCCTCCGCCGCCGTCAGCTACCTCGCCGACCTGATGCTGCACAGCGCCCAGTCCTCCACCCTGGACCGGCTGCGCGACTCCCGCTTCGGTCTGACCATCCGCTTCATCATCCGTCAGTTCCTGCTGCTGGCACTGTGCGGCGCGATCGCGGACATCGACTCCTTCGTCGTCCAGATGACCTCGGTCGGACTGCTCCTGCTCTTCGTGCTCCAGCTCGCCTACGGCGCGGTGCTCAAGCACGTCCGCAAGAAGCGCGCGGAACTGCCGTACACCACCCGTGGCCTCGACATGGAGGTCCTGGGCATCCGGCGCATGCCGCACCCGTTCCTGATGAACAAGCACGTCCGCAAGACGCTGCACCTGGACGTCCCGCTCTTCGCCGGCGCGCTCGGCACCATCGCCACCGACAACTGGCGGTACGTCACCTACGGCGGCATCCTCTCCGTCTCGGTCGCCTACCTGGCCCTCCTCGTCCTGCTGCCCGGCGCCCGCAACGCGCTGATCCTGCCCGACACCGACGAGGCCATCGACCTGCTCAACGAGGAGCTGTCCCGGTACCGTCCCCAGGTCGCCCTGTACTTCACCTTCGCGGCGATCTCGAAGGACTTCATGTACCAGGTGAACATGTGGCTGGAGTCGCTGGAGGCGATGGAGCTGCGGCCCGTCATCGTGCTGCGCGAGCGGGCCACCCTGCGCTACCTGGACGCCACCGCCGTCCCGGTCGTCTGCGTCCCGAAGGCCGAGTACCTGGCCCGGGTCGAGATGCCCGAACTGCGCGTGTGCCTCTACCCCGGCAACGCCGGCAAGAACGTGCACATGCTCCAGCGCCACGACGTCAAGCACGTGTTCATCGGTCACGGCGACAGCGACAAGGCCGCCTCCAGCAACCGCGTCAGCAAGGTCTTCGACGAGATCTGGGTGGCGGGCCGGGCCGGCCGCGACCGCTACGAGCGCATCAAGCACGCCGTCCGCCCCGAGCAGATCGTCGAGGTCGGCCGCCCCCAGCTGATGTCCCTGCACCGCTGGACCGGCCAGGCCAGCCAGCCCGTCCCCACCGTCGTCTACGCGCCGACGTGGGAGGGCTGGACCGACGACGCCTGCTACACCTCGGTGATCCCGGCCGGCGAGAAGCTGATCAAGGCGCTGCTCTCGCACGAGCGGCAGCTGCGCGTCATCTACAAGCCGCACCCGCTCACCGGTTCCCGGTCCGCCGAGGCGGGCGCCGCGCACCGGCGCATCATCGCCCTCCTGAACGAGGACAACGCCCGCCGCTTCGGCCGGAAGATGACCGACTCGAAGAGCGCGGCGAAGAAGCTCGCCCGGATCGACAAGCGCATCGCCGAGCTCTCCGAGCGCGGCGTCCGCTCCCCGTACCCGGACCTCACCGAGGCCGAGCGCACCGCCCGCATCCGGCGCAGCCGCAACCAGGCCGGGGAACTGTACTGGAGCGCCGTGCCCGACGCGGCCCACCACGTGGTCCTGGACCGGATCCCCGCGCTCAACGACTGCTTCAACCACTCGGACCTGCTCATCGGCGACATGTCCAGTGTGGTCTCGGATTTCATCGCGACCCGGAAGCCGTACGCCATCTTCAATCTGGAGGGCCTGCCGGACCACCAGTTCCGCAACGAGCAGCGCACGGCGTACGCCTCGTATCTGCTGGATCCGGACTGCAACGGTCTGGACGCGGCGCTCGACGCGATGCTCAACCCGGAGCGGGACACGATGGCCGCCTACCGTGAGCAGTTGAAGGATTATCTGCTCGGCCCGGACTATCCGCCGTCCGTCGTCCGCTTCAACGCGGCGGCGACCGACCTGTACGCGCGCGGTCTCGGGGATTTCCCCATCGAGTATCCGGACCCGGCCCACATCCACGCGTAGGTCCGATCCGAGGTCCACCCGCAGGTCCGCGCCCGGCACCCCGCGAACCGGCGCTGCTTCCCGACGCCAGTCGGACCCATCCCTTCACCCAGGAGACCGAAAGACCGTGACCAGCCCCGCCACCCGTCGTCGTACTGTCGCTGTCGTCCTCGCCGGCGGCACGGGCCAGCGTGTCGGACTCTCGATCCCCAAGCAGCTCCTGAAGATCGCGGGGAAGTCGATACTCGAGCACACCCTGTGCATCTTCGAGAGCGCCCCGGACGTCGACGAGATCATCGTGCTCATGGCCGCCGACTACACGGCGGAGGCGGAGAAGATCGTCGCCCGGGCGGGCCTCGGCAAGGTCACGCGGGTGCTGGCGGGCGGCTCGACCCGCAGCGAGACCACCAGCATCGCCATCCGGTACGTCACCGAGAGCCTGGCCGAGGGCGAGGACGCCAGCCTGCTGTTCCACGACGCCGTGCGCCCGCTGCTCTCGCAGCGCGTGGTCAAGGAGTGCGTGGAGGCGCTGGAGCGCTACCAGGCGGTGGACGTGGCGATCCCGTCCTCGGACACCATCATCGTGACCCGGACCCACGGCGACGACGGCGAGTTCATCACCGAGGTGCCGGACCGCTCGCGGCTGCGCCGCGGCCAGACCCCGCAGGGCTTCCACCTGTCGACCATCCGCCGGGCCTACGAGCTGGCGCTCGCGGACCCGTCGTTCGAGGCGACCGACGACTGCTCGGTCGTCATCAAGTACCTGCCGGACGTCCCGGTCCACGTGGTCATGGGTGACGAGTACAACATGAAGGTCACCCAGCCGGTCGACGTGTTCATCGCCGACAAGCTGTTCCAGCTCGCCTCGTCGGCGGCGCCCACGGCGGCCGGCGAGGACTCCTACCGGGAGGCGCTGCACGGCCGCACCATGCTGGTCTTCGGCGGCTCGTACGGCATCGGCGCGGACATCGCCCGGCTCGCCGAGGGATACGGTGCGACGGTCTACGCCCTCGGCCGCTCCAGCACGGGCACCCACGTGGAGAACCCGCAGCACGTCGAGGAGGCGCTGGCGAAGGCGTACGCCGAGACCGGCCGGGTCGACTACGTGGTGAACACCGCGGGCGTGCTGCGCACCGGCCGGCTGGCCGACACCGACAGCGAGACCATCCGCGAGGCGACCGAGGTCAACTACCTCGCCCCGGTGAACATCGCCCGCTTCTCCTACAAGTACCTGGCGGAGACCCACGGACAGCTGCTGCTCTTCACCTCCAGCAGCTACACCCGGGGCCGCTCCGAGTACAGCCTCTACTCCTCCACCAAGGCGGCCGTGGTCAACCTGACCCAGGCGCTCGCCGAGGAGTGGGCGGAGGACGGCGTCCGCGTCAACTGCGTGAACCCCGAGCGCACCGCGACCCCGATGCGCACCAAGGCGTTCGGCCAGGAGCCCGCCGGCACCCTGCTCTCCTCCGGGACGGTGGCCCGCAGCGCGCTCGACGTCCTGGTGTCCCGGATGACGGGCCACGTCGTGGACGTCCGGCAGCAGGACCCCACCGGCGGTTCCTCGGCGCAGTCGGGCTTCGAGCGGGCGATCGCCTCGGTCCTCAGCAGCAGCCAGGAAGCGCAGGAGCTCTGAGTCCGGTGCGCGCTGTGAGGTGGGACATGAGAGGGGACGCAGGAGGGGACAGGGCATGACGTACACGGACGAACAGCCGGGCCACCGGACCAGGATCTTCCTGGCCGGCGGTTCGGGCACGGTCAGCCGGCCGGCGAGCCATCTGCCGATGATGGGCTGGGGGCAGGCGCTCGACCTGTTCCTCACCGACGACCTGGAAGTCGTCAACTGCGCCCGGGGGCGGGCGAGCAGCAAGAGCTTCCGGGAGCGCGGACGCCTCCAGTGGATCCTGGACGCCATGGCGCCCGGGGACTACCTGGTCATCGCGTGGGGCCAGATCGACTGGAAGCCGGATCCGGGCCTGCACACCGAGCCGTTCGAGGACTTCATCGAGCACCTGCGGGCCTACGTCACCGGTGCCCGCGAACGCGGTGGACACCCGATCCTCATGGCGCCGTTCGAGCGACGCCGTATCGACCGGCACGGCAACGTGAGCCGGTTCCTCGGCGACTACCCGGTGGCCATGCGGCAGCTGGCCCAGGAGGAGTTCGTCCCGTTCGTCGACGTCTACGGCCAGAGCCTGCAGTGGTGGGAGGAGCTCGGCCCGGAGGACACCAAGCACGTGTTCACGTACCTGCGGCCCGGTGAGCCCCTGTTGCCCGTCGTGCAGGACGCCGACAACGTCCACGTGCGGCCCGAGGGCGCGATCGAGGTGGCCCGGTTCACGGTCCGCGCCCTGCTGACGCAGCAACTGATCCCGGCCCACTGGGTGAAGGATCTCGACCGGCGGACGTTCTCGTACGACGAGATGGGCTGGCTCGACGACGCCACCTTCCTCCACCGCACCAAGTCCCGTGTCACTCCCGCCCGCGATCTGTAAGGCCGGTCCATGAACCACCTGCTGTGCGCCGGCAAGGCCGTCGGCACCGAAGAGAACTCCCCCGGCGTGGTGCACGCCGCGCTCTACTGCTCGGTGCCGCCCTTCAGTGGTGTCGCCCCCGGAGACGTCGTCCAGTTCGCGCTCTCCGTCGCCGTGGAGAACGCGCCGTTCGGCTACGCCTATCTCCAGGAGAAGCACTTCGCCGACGCGGCGGAGGTCCTCGCCGTCCAGGACGTGGACTGCTTCCCGAAGCAGCGCTGGTACCGGGTACGGGCGGAACCCGGCCGGAACGGCGTCGGCTTCTTCTCGGTCCGCGTGAAGAAGCCGAAGAAGCGGGAACCCCGGCTGCGCCCGCACATCGCGGTCGCCGTGCCCGACCGGGACAGCCGCAAGATCGTCCGCACCGCGTCACTGCGCGACCGCTCGCTGCTCATTCGCACGATGTTCGCGCCCGGGCTGCGGCTGGTCACCGCCCCCGGCGTGCCGGGCTCGCTCGACGTGCTCGCCGCGGTCCCGCCGGGCAGCACGCCGGTCTCGGTGACCCAGCCGCGCTCCGGGTCCGCCCAGCTGGGGCCGGACGGCCGGCTGGACTACCTCCCGCACCAGGGCTTCACCGGCTACGACCGCTTCGAGTACACCGTGGCCACCCCGGAGGGCGAGAAGGTCACCGCACCCGTGAACGTGTACGTGGGCAACCTGGAGGGCCGGCCGGGCGTCTTCCCTGAGCACGGGCTCACCACCGACTTCCGGCCCTGGCAGTGGCCGGAGCTCACCGGCGAGATGCCGTGGCCCAGGACCACCACCACCCCGCAGAACGGATAGCAGGCCCATGACCACCTCCGTGCCCGTGCACCCGGGCGAAATCCGCGACGTGACCGTGGTCCTGCACGTCAGGGACCACGCCCGCACGCTGCCGGCCTGCCTGGAGTCGCTGCTCGGCCAGACGATCGGTGCCGAGCGGATCGAGGTCATCGCGGTCGACGACGGCTCGACCGACAGCAGCAGCTCCTTCCTCGCGGAGGCCGAGCAGCGGTACGCCGGCTGGCTGCGGGCCGGCCAGTTCCGGCGCGGCCTGTCCACCGCCGACGCCCGCAACTGGGGCATGAGCCAGGCCACCGGCCGCTACCTCCTGTTCCTGACGGGCGCGGACCGGCTCACGCCGAAGGCGCTGGAGCTGATGGTCGCCTCGGCCGACGCCAACGAGGCCGACGTGGTGCTCGGCAGGCTGGAGAGCTCCGGCAAGCATTCCGTCGCGACGTCGATGTTCCGCAAGACCCAGGCGTCGGTGGACCTCTACGGATCGCGCGTGTACTGGTCGCTGACGCCGGACAAGCTGTTCCGTACGAGCCTGGTGCGGCGCTGCGGCCTGGAGTTCCCCGCCGACATGACCATCGGGGAGGACCAGGCGTTCACCGCCGCCGCCTTCATCCGTGCGGACAACATCGCGGTCGTGGCCGACGAGCCGTGCGTGATCAAGGGCCCGGGGCAGACCGGGGGCGTGGCCCTGCCGCAGCGGGTCGCCCTGGTCGGCCGGATGATCGCGCTGCTGACCGCGATGCTGCCCGCGGGACCGGGCAGGGACCTGCTGATCTCCCGTCATCTGGAGGCCGACCTCGGCAAGGCCACCGGACCGCTGCTGCTCGCCTCGGAGCACCTCGCCGAGCGGGAGAGCACCCTGTGGGCGGCCGCCGAGCTGCTGCGCGGTCAGGTCCCCGCGAGCGCCCTGGCACTGCTGCCGCGTCCCCTCGCGGTGCGGTACGCGCTGATCGCCGCCGGCCACCACCAGCAGGCCGAGTGGATGGCGTCGTACGAGGCGGACAAGGAGCGTCCGGCGCCCAGGAAGACGGTCGAGAACGGGCGGGTCTACTCCCTGCTGCCGTTCTTCCGTGATCCGGCGGTGAACCTGCCGGACGAGCTCTTCGACATCACCGACAAGATGACGGTGAACCAGCAGCTGACCAGCATGCGGTGGAACGGTCCGCTGCTGCTGCTCGACGGCCACGCGTTCTTCGAGCAGCTCAGCACGCGCGAGCGGAACACGAAGGTCGTGCTGCGGCACCGGCTGACCGGGGCGGAGGAGCGTTTCTCCGTCACGGCCCGCCGCGACGACACCCTGCTGAACTCCAAGGGCAAGACCCGGGCGATGGGCCGTTTCTCCACCCGGATCAACCTGCGCCAGATGTCCGACGGCTGGCCGCTGCGCACCGGAGTGTGGGACGTCCACCTGGCGGTGAGCTTCGAGGGGGTCACCCAGGAGGTCCGGCTCGGCCGCAGGCGCTCCGACGAGGTCGACGTGGTCAGCCGGGCGCCGATGGTCTTCGCGCCCTCGGCGACGACGCCCGGTCACGAGCTGGCGGCGACGCCTTTCTACACACCGGAGGGCGACCTGTCCCTCGAGGTGTCCGAGCGGCTACCGCTGCCCGGAACGCACTGACGGCGCATGGTCTGCCACCCGTTGCCACGGCCCGAAGACGAGGCCGTCCTGCGTCAGGTCCTGACGGGACAGCAGCAGGGCGCCCGTGCCGTCGAGCGCGGCGACGACCAGCCGTCCCGCGCCGTCCACGCCCGGCTGCGGGGCGTGCGCGGTGGTCGCCGGATCGCCGATGGGCGCCCACCAGGTGCCGTAGCTCTCGTTCTCGGTGACGTAGGCGGTGACCTCGATGCCGCCGTGCGCGCCGCACTGGGCGAGCACGGTGCAGTCGTAGTCGCCGATGACGGTCCGCGCCGCGCCGGGGCGGCCCCGGCCGCCGGGGCCGCCGAGCGCCATGAC
>NZ_JBSGIW010000058.1:0-51744 GCF_053605265.1 Streptomyces sp. NPDC003943
AGGCGGGGGTTTTCAGGGGGTGGGGGCAGGTCACCCTGGATCTGGTGCCGGGCCCCTCCGCCGTACGCGGTGGTTCTAGATGCCCTGCCAGGCCGGCTTGTTCGCGTAGGTGTGGCGGAAGTAGTCGGCCAGCTTCAGCTTGGAGGCGGCGGCCTCGTCCACGACCACGGTCGCGTGCGGGTGCAGCTGCAGCGCGGAGGCCGGCACCAGCGCGGCGACCGGGCCCTCGACCGTCTGCGCCACAGCCTCGGCCTTGCCCTCGCCGGTGGCGAGCAGCACCAGGTGACGGGCCTCCAGGATGGTGCCGATGCCCTGGGTGATGACGTGGTGCGGCACCTGCTCGATGTCGTCGTCGAAGAAGCGCGCGTTGTCGACGCGGGTCTGCTCGGTGAGCGTCTTGATCCGGGTGCGGGAGGCGAGCGAGGAGCACGGCTCGTTGAAGCCGATGTGCCCGTCGGTGCCGATGCCGAGGATCTGCAGGTCGACGCCGCCGGCCTCGGCCAGCGCCCGGTCGTACGCCTCGCAGGCCGCCTGGACGTCCTCGGCCGAGCCGTCCGGGCCCATGAAGGCGTCCTGGGAGAGCCCGAGCGGCTCCACGACCTGGCGCAGCACCGTCGAGCGGTACGACTCCGGGTGCCCGGCCGGCAGCCCCACGTACTCGTCGAGCTGGGCGATCCGCGCCCGGGAGGCGTCCACGTCGCCCGCGGCCACCTTGGCGATCAGGGCGTCGTAGATGGGCAGCGGGGTCGAGCCGGTGGCCACGCCGAGCAGCGCGTCGGGCTTGCGGCGCAGGAGGCCGGCGATGCCGTCCGCGATGAGCTCGCCGCCCGCCTTGGCGTCCTTGACGATGACAACTTCCACGCTGTGCCTGCCGATCTGGTGAGGGGCCGCTGAGGGCCGATGTGGTCACCCGTGTGGTATAGACCAATCTAGCCCCAAATCTAGCAGAGCGCAGGCCCTCGGCCCATGGCCGTTCCGCCCCGTGAACAACCCCCTCTCATCGTCGGCCGCACCCGCCCCACGGGCCACTCGGAGCCCGGTGAGGGGACGGGGCGCTGACGGGTACGGGTAGTGGAGGGGAAGGGGGAAGGGGGCATGAAAGGGCCCGGAAATGCCCGCGGGCCGCGGCGCCGGGACGGGACCCTCAACCCGTCCGGCACCGCAGCCCGGAGTTGCCCGACCGGGGATGTGCGGTCCCGCGGCCGTGTGGGAGGTCTCGGCGCAGTCAGGGCAGAGAGCGCCGGGTACCTCGTCCATCCTCCTGTGCGGGGAGGATGGAGGCTCGTATGTGAAGCATTGTGGACTAGACCATTCTTGTCTGTCCATCCGCGTGCAAGCGGTCGTTTCGGGGCCCATCCTCCACCACGGACGCCCGGAGATCCAGGTTCACCGCCTGTTAATTCCGCGGGTACGCTCGCACACGTGCCCTCCATGAACGACCTCGTCCGCCAGCACACCGCTCTGAGCGAGTCCGACCTCGACTGGCTCCATCTGCTGGTGTCGGAGTGGCAGCTGCTCTCCGACCTCTCCTTCGCCGACCTCGTCCTCTGGGTGCCCACGCTCGACGGGGCCCGCTACGTCTCGGTCGCCCAGATGCGGCCGAACACCGGCCCCACCTCGTACCAGGACGACATGGTCGGGCACCTGGTCCCGCGCGGCCGCCGGCCGCTGCTCGACGCCGCGCTCGACGAGGGCCGGATCGTGCGCGAGGGCGACCCCGAGTGGCGCGAGGAGGTCCCGGTCCGGGTCGAGTCCATCCCCGTACGCCGGGAGGGCCGCGTCCTCGGCGTCATCGCCCGCAACACGAACCTGCTCACCGTGCGGACCCCGTCCCGGCTGGAGCTCACCTACCTCCAGTCCGCCTCCGACCTCGCCCAGATGATCGCCGCCGGCGAGTTCCCCTTCCCCGGCGAGCAGGTCGACATGGACTCCTCGCCGCGGGCCGGCGACGGACTGATGCGCCTCGACGCGGACGGCATCGTGCAGTACGCCTCGCCCAACGCCCTCTCCGCCTACCACCGGCTCGGCCTCGCGGCCGACCTGGTCGGCCAGCACCTCGGCCAGGTCACCGCCGAACTCGCCCCGTCCCGGGGCCCGGTCGACGAGGCCCTGGTCAAGATGGCCTCCGGTTACGCCCCGCGCGAGTTCGAGGTCGAGGGCAACGGCGGCGTGATCCAGCTGCGCGCGATCCCGCTCAAGCCCAAGGGCACCCGCATCGGTTCGCTCGTGCTGCTCCGGGACGTCACCGAACTGCGCCGCCGCGAGCGCGAGTTGATCACCAAGGACGCCACCATCCGGGAGATCCACCACCGGGTGAAGAACAACCTCCAGACGGTGGCCGCCCTGCTCCGGCTGCAGGCCCGCCGGATGGACTCCGACCGCGGCCGCGAGGCACTGAACGAGGCCGTCCGGCGCGTCGGTTCGATCGCCATCGTCCATGAGACGCTGTCCCAGAACCTGGACGAGCGGGTCGAGTTCGACGACATCGCCGACCGCGTGATCGCGATGGTCGCCGAGATCTCCCCGGGCAAGGTCACCTGCCGGCGCAACGGCCGCTTCGGCATCCTCGACGCCGAGGTCGCCACCCCGCTCTCCATGGTGCTCACCGAGATCCTGCAGAACGCCCTGGAACACGCCTTCGCGCCGGGGGAGACGGGAACCGTCGAGGTCACCGCAGTCCGCGGCGAACCCCGCGCCGACGCCCGGCTGCTGATCACGGTCAAGGACGACGGCCGCGGTCTGCCCGAGGGCTTCGACCCGCAGCGGGCCGGCAACCTCGGCCTCCAGATCGTCCGCACCCTGGTCGAGGGTGAGCTCGGCGGCAGCTTCGACATGCAGCCGGCTGCCGAGCGCGGCACCCGAGTGGTGCTCGACATCCCCGTCCAGCCGCAGAAGTGATCCCGCCGGAGTAACCCCCTCTCCCTGAGGGGGAGTTCACAGCAGCGAGCCCCGGACCGAAGTGAATCGGTCCGGGGCTCGAATGCTGTGGGTTACTGCGCGCGCTGCGGCTCGGGGGCGGTGAGTGCGTACACGGTGTACGCGCCGCGTGCCTCAGGCTGTGCAGGTGGCTCAGGCGCTGGCGTTGCGCGCCCGGTTGCGGGCGGCGCGGCGCTTCATCGCGCGGCGCTCGTCCTCGCTGAGGCCACCCCAGACGCCGGAGTCCTGGCCGGACTCGAGCGCCCACTGCAGGCACTGCTCCATGACGGGGCAGCGGCGGCAGACGGCCTTGGCTTCCTCGATCTGCAGCAGCGCAGGACCGGTGTTGCCGATGGGGAAGAAGAGCTCGGGGTCTTCCTCGCGGCAAACGGCGTTGTGACGCCAGTCCATGGCTGCTACCTCTCTCAGGTGTTACGTGCGAGTTGCTTGTGAATGTGAACGCTTTCACGAATCCCCCCGCAAGGGAAGGGCCGACTGCCAGGTCAACTGGTGTGGTCCTTGTTACAGAGGAGGGGTTCTGGCTCTCAGTGGAGGCCGGTCTTGCGGGCCGTCCCGATCGCCAAGAAGAGACTCCCAAACCCCAGCAACGGATACAACCCCTTCCGGAAAGTTTTTTTTGATTCCTCGGTGTCGGCTCGGTCACAGCCGTACTTCTGGGGGGTGGAGGGCAGCCTAAACGTTCGAGTGGAAGGACTTTCGGTCCTTCTGGTCACACAATCACACGCAGTGCACGGCGTACGCCTGTGAACGTCACGCTCGTACGCAGTCCCAGGTGGTCTCCGTCCATCTGGAGGGGGAGGGGCACCTTCGAATGCAAGGTGAAGTCGGTCAGATCATGCAGAGTCAGCGCGTGCTTCCCGTGCGGCCCGCGCTCCGGGGTCGAGGTCAGCAGCTGGGTCGCGTACCGGGCCACCGACGGGGTCGACAGACGGGTCAGACCGAGCACGTCGAGAGCCGTCTCGAAGGACGCCTCGGGGGACGCGTACACCGGACGATTGCCCAGGTAGGTCCAGGGAGAGGTGTTGCAGATTATGGAGAGGACGAGATCCTCCACGGGATCCTCACCCGGGCGCTCCACGGTGATCGTCCCGTGCCGCCGGTTCCGCTCGCCCAGGAACTGGCGCACCACCTGACGCAGATAGAGCGCATGGGTCGAACGCTTGCCCCGCTCGCGCTGCTGTTCGACCCGGCCGATCACGCTCGCGTCGAAACCGAAGCCGGCGCAGAAGGTGAACCAGCGTTCGGGTACCGCCTCGTCGTCCGTGCCCGGCGTCCCGGACGCCAGCCCGAGGCTCACCGTCCGTGTCCGCTGCTCGCGCAGCGCGTCGAGGAGCGCGCCCGTCGCCTCCACGGCGTCGTTGGGCAGCCCGAGCGCCCGCGCGAAGACATTGGTCGAGCCGCCCGGCACCACCGCGAGCCGCGGCAGCCCCTCCGGATCGGGCCCCGCGTGCAGCAGCCCGTTCACCACCTCGTTGACCGTGCCGTCGCCGCCGAGCGCCACCACGAGATCGATGTCGTCCGACTCCGCGGCCCTGCGTCCCAGGTCGCGGGCGTGCCCGCGGTACTCGGTGGTGACCGCCTCCAGCTTCATCTCGCTGGCGAGCGCGTGGATCAGCACGTCACGCGTGCGGGCACTGGTGGTGGTAGCTGCCGGGTTGACCACGAGAAGCGCGCGCATGGTCGCCAGCGTACCTACCCGGCGGTACCGGACGCAGTCCCGGTCCAGGGGCCGGGCACCTCCGGGCGGGCCCCCGCTACCCTTCCAGCATGAGCAGTGCGAGCAGTGCCGACATGAGCAGTACGGAGCGGGACACGGAGCAGGGCGCCCGGCCCGGGCGGCTCACCGCAGCCGCGGTGGTGGCCGGCGTCGAGGGCCTCGCCCTGACCGCGGGCGGCCTCTACATGCTGGTGACCAGCCTCATCCACCGGACCGGCGACCTCACCTCGGCCCTGATGGGCGGGGTCACCCTGGTCGCCCTCGGACTCATCCCGCTCGCCGCCGCCCGCGGGCTGCTGCGGCGCCGCTCCTGGAGCCGCGGCCCGGCGGTGATCACCCAGATCCTCGCGCTGCCGGTCGCCTGGCAGCTGCTCCAGGCGAACAGCGTCATGATCCCGGCGGGCATCGCGCTCGCGGTCCTCGCCGTGACCGGCCTCGTGCTCCTGGTGAACCCGGCCACGACCGAGGCGCTCGGCATCAAGCGCCCCGGCCAGGACACCCCGTAAGACCCCGGGGCCGGCGGGTCACTCCTCCACGAGCAGCTTCTCCCGCAGCTGCGCCAGCGTGCGCGCGAGCAGCCGGGAGACGTGCATCTGCGAGATGCCGACCTCCTGCGCGATCTGCGACTGGGTCATGTTCCCGAAGAAGCGAAGGAGCAGGATCCGCTTCTCGCGCGGCGGCAGGTCCTCCAGGAGCGGCTTGAGCGACTCCCGGTACTCGACGCCCTCCAGGGCCTCGTCCTCCGCGCCCAGAGTGTCCGCGACCGCCGGCGACTCGTCGTCCGTGTCCGGCACGTCCAGCGAGAGCGTCGAATAGGCGTTCGCCGACTCCAGGCCCTCCAGGACCTCCTCCTCGGAGATCCCGAGCCGCTCCGCCAGCTCGTGCACGGTCGGCGAGCGCCCGTGCTGCTGCGAGAGCTCCGCCGTCGCCGTCGTCAGCGAGAGCCGCAGCTCCTGGAGGCGGCGCGGCACCCGTACCGCCCAGCCCTTGTCACGGAAGTGGCGCTTGATCTCGCCGACCACCGTCGGGGTCGCGTACGTGGAGAACTCCACCCCGCGGTCCGGGTCGAACCGGTCCACCGACTTGATCAGGCCGATCGTCGCCACCTGCGTCAGGTCGTCGAGCGGCTCGCCGCGGTTGCGGAACCGCCGGGCCAGGTGCTCCACCAGCGGCAGGTGCATCCGGACCAGCCGGTCGCGCAGCGCCGCACGCTCCGGCGATCCCTCCGGCAGGGAGCGCAGCTCGATGAAGAGGGCCCGCGCCCCGCTGCGGTCGTGCGGGTCGGGAGCCCCGTGCGGGGCCTCACGCGGCTCGGCCGCCGCCGGGGCCTCTTCGTGCTGCTCGTGCTCGCTCATCTGGTCCGCCTGCTCTGCGTGATCCGTAGCGACGTCGACCTCGACCTCGTCATCGACACCGGCGGCCCCGGCCTCGGCGTCGGCCTCCGGATGCGGCCGGGCCTGCTGCTCGGGGAAGCCGGCCGTCGCGTCCCCGCGCCTCACGCCGGGCCTGGCCCCGCGCCGCGCTGTTTGTACAGGCTGATGGAGACCGTCTTGTCGTCCGCCACGGACGACTCCACCTTCCCGGCCAGCGCCGACAGCACCGTCCACGCGAAGGTGTCGCGCTCCGGGGCCCGGCCGTCCGTCGTCGGAGCCGACACCGTGACGTCGAGCGAGTCGTCGATCAGACGGAACACGCAGCTCAGCACCGATCCCGGCACCGCCTGCTGGAGCAGGATCGCGCACGCCTCGTCGACGGCGATCCGCAGGTCCTCGATCTCGTCGAGGGTGAAGTCCAAGCGCGCCGCGAGGCCGGCCGTGGCCGTACGCAGCACGGACAGGTAGGCACCCGCAGCGGGCAGCCGGACTTCCACGAAGTCCTGGGTCCCGGGCTCGCCTGCGATCTGGGACACCCTCACCTCCAAGGTGGCACATGCTCTTTCGGGGCCCGGGGAGAAGGCCCCCCGAACCAGGCGGTACGCAGTGGTTGCGCAGTCCGCCGAGACGCTATCGCGATCCGTCCCGCCGTGTCGCCGGGGGCCCGGAAGGACCGCCCCCCACCCGGCGGCCGCGGAGAACCCGCGGAGGGCTGACCTACCCAGCCGTCAGACGATCGAACCGTCCACGAAGCACCATCGCCAGCGTTCGTTCGGCTCGAAGGTCCGCATCACCGGGTGACCGGTGGCCGAGAAGTGCGCCGTCGCGTGCCGTCCCGCCGAGGAGTCGCAGCAGCCCACGTGCCCACAGCTCAGACAGAGCCGCAGCTGGACGGGGTGCGTCCCGTCCGCCAGACACTCCGGACAGGTGTCGTGCAGCGGCGCCGGTTCGGGGCGCGGCAGTTCGGGAACGTGCAGGCACTCGCTCATGATGGCCAGGTTACGACGTGGCACCGACAGCGCCGGCACGGACAGCGACGGCGGCGCTACGGCGGTCTCCACGGCGGCCGTGGAGGCCGTGGGGGCCAGGACGAGGGACGACAGGGGACGGGACGGTCATGGACGCACTGCAGCTGGTGGCACTGGTGGCGGCGAGCACCGCCGTGGCGGGCCTGGCCCGCAGGACCCCGGTGCCCGCGCCGCTGCTCCTGGTCGCGGCCGGCCTGCTCGCCTCGTACGTGCCGACGGTGCCGGACTACACCCTCGACCCGCACGTCGTGCTGCCGCTGATCCTGCCGCCGCTGCTCTACACGGCCGCCGTCGACTCCTCGTACCTCGACCTGCGCGCCAACATCCGGCCCGTCGCCCTGCTCTCCGTCGGTTACGTGCTCTTCGCGACCGTCGTGGTCGGCTGGCTCGCGTACGTCCTCGTGCCCGACCTGCCGCTGACCGCCGCCCTGGTCCTCGGCGCGGTCGTCGCCCCGCCGGACGCGGTCGCCGCCACCGCCATCGCCCGCAGGATCGGCCTGCCGAACCGGATGACCACGATCCTCCAGGGCGAGTCGCTGGTGAACGACGCCACCGCGATCACCGCCTACAAGGTCGCCCTCGCCGCCGCCGTGGGCGCCGGCATCAGCTGGGCCGGCGGCGTCGGGGAGTTCCTGCTCGCCGCGGTCGGCGGCATCGGCGTCGGTCTCGTCCTGATGGTGCCGATCCACTGGATCCGCTGCCGGCTGGGCGAGGCGCTGCTCCAGAACACCCTCTCCCTCCTGATCCCCTTCATCGCCTACGCGGCCGCCGAGGAGGTCGGCGCGTCCGGGGTGCTCGCCGTCGTCGTGGTCGGCCTCTTCCTCGGCCACAAGGCGTACCAGGTGGACTTCGCCACCCGGCTCCAGGAGGAGGCCGTCTGGAAGATGGTCGCCTTCGTCCTGGAGTCCGCCGTCTTCGCGCTGATCGGCCTCCAGCTGCCCTTCGTCGTCCGGGGGCTCGGGCCGTACGGGATGGGGGAGGCGGTCTGGTACGCGATCGGGGTCTTCGTCTTCGTGGTCGTCGCCCGCTTCGTCTGGGTCTTCCCGGCCACCTTCGTGCCGCGGTGGCTCTCCCCCCGGATCCGCGAGCGCGAGCCCGGGGTGGACTGGCGGGCACCGGTGGTCATCGGCTGGGCCGGGATGCGCGGTGTGGTCTCGCTCGCCATCGCCTTCTCCATCCCGAAGTTCACCGACGACGTCCCGTTCCCGGCCCGCAACCTGGTCCTCTTCCTCACCTTCACCACTGTCATCGGCACCCTCGTCGTCCAGGGCCTCACGCTGCCGCCGCTCATCCGGGTCCTGAAGCTGCCCGGCCGCGACCGCTACCAGGAGACCCTCGCCGAGGCGCAGGCCCAGAGCGAGGCGTCCCGGGCCGCCGAGGAACGCCTCGACGTCCTCCTCGCCGACCCGCGCAACGCCCTGCCCGAGCCGATCTCCGACCGGCTCCGTACCGTCATGGAGCGGCGCCGCAACTCGGTGTGGGAGCGGCTCGGCGCGGTCAACGAGCTGACCGGGGAGACGGCCGACGACACCTACCGGCGGCTCGCGCGGGAGATGATCGACGCCGAGCGCGAGGTCTTCGTGAAGCTGCGCGACGCCCGCCGGATCGACGACGAGATGATGCGCAGCCTGCTGCGCCGGCTCGACCTGGAGGAGGCGGCGGCCTACCGGGAGGAGGCCGGCTGAGCCCCTTCCCGAGGGTCCGGTGCGCCGGTGACGACCGCCGCGATCCGGGTGCCGGGGGTGAAGGCGCCCTCCTCGGCGAGCGTCAGCAGGCCGTGGAGCATTTTGGCCACATACAGCCGCTCGATGGCGAGTGCGTGCCACGAACCGTGCCGCTCCTCGAAATCCTGTGCGAAGGCGTCGAGTCCGGGCGTCGTACGGGCGTAGCCGCCGCCGTGGAAGCGCTCGTCCAGCCACCAGTCGCCGCGCGGCCCGCCGAACGCGGCCTCCTGCAGGGCCAGGACCTCCGCCCCCAGGAAGCCGCCCTTGAGGACCGGCACGCCCAGTGCTCGCTGCCCGGGCCCGAGCCCGGCCGCGAGGCCCGCCAGGGTGCCGCCGGTGCCGACGGCGACCGCGACCACGTCGGCCTCGCCCACGAGCTCCCGGCCGAGCTCCACGCAGCCCTGGACGGCGAGCGCGTTGCTGCCGCCCTCGGGGACGACGTACACGTCACCGGGCGCCTGGGCCCGCTCCAGGATCCGCGCCAGGGTGTCGGGCTCGTGCTTGCGGCGGTACGTGCCCCGGTCCACGAACACCAGCCGCATGCCGTCCGCCGCGCAGCGCGCGAGCGAGGGGTTCGGCGGGCGGCCGGCCAGCTCCTCGCCGCGCACGACGCCGATCGTGGCGAAGCCGAGGAGCCGGCCTGCGGCGGCCGTCGCCCGCAGGTGGTTGGAGTAGGCGCCGCCGAAGGTGAGCACCGGGCGCCCGGCCGCCGCCCGCAGGTTGAGCGCGAGCTTGCGCCACTTGTTGCCCGGCAGCTCGGGGTGGATCAGGTCGTCCCGCTTGAGCAGCAGCGTCAGGCCGTGCCGGGTGAAGCGTTCGTCCTCGACCGGCTGGAGAGGGGAGGGGAGCCGGGGCCGCAGGAGGGCGGGATCGAACGCGTTCACCCGGCCATTGTCCCCGTTCGGGGGCGTGGCCGGAGGTGCCGGTGCGCGGTCGGCCCAGCCGGTCCGCGCTCGCTTCCCTCCCAGCCGGTCCGCGCTCGCTTCCCTCCCGGTCGGTCCGCGCTCGCTTCCCTCCCGGTCGGTCCGCGCTCGCTTCCCTCCCGGTCGGTCCGCGCTCGCGTCGCCCCGGTCGGTCCGCGCTCGCGTCGCCCCGGTCGGTCCGCGCTCGCGGTCAGCCCGACCGGTCCGCGGTCCGCGGTTGCGGTGTGCGGTGCGGTCAGCGCAGCCGGTCGGCGATCTGCTCGCGCAGCCACCCCATGGTGAAGCCGCGCGGGTCCACCTTGCCCGGCTGCCACTCCTTGTGCCCGATGACCGAGCGCTGGGTCCAGCCGTGCACCCGGCACAGCGCCGCCGCGGCCTTGGCGATGGCCTCCAGCTGCACCTTGGGCCACGGGTCGTGGCCGTCGCCCAGGTTCTCGCACTCGAAGCCGTAGAAGTGCCGGTTGCCGTCCGTGGTGGCCTGGTCGTCGACCGGCAGCCGCTGCTCGGCGACGACCGCCCGCAGCACGTCGGGGTCGCCGAGGCCGGCGTGGTTGGCCCTGCCGTAGCCGACCAGGTGGACCGTGCCGTCCTTGGCGATCACGCCGTGGCAGAGCGGCCCGGGCAGGGAGTCGTAGCCGTCCCGGCAGATGCGGACGGTGTTGTCGGTGCCGCGGGTGACGGTGTGGTGGATCATCACGCCGTTGACGGGCCCCCAGGGGCCCTTGTGGTTGCGGTTGTGGGTGCGCCAGTCGCCGACCTCGACGACCGTCAGACCTTCGTCGCGCAGTGCGTGGAGGAAGCGGCTCGCGGACATGGGTGGGGCCATGACCGGCTCCTTTCGGGCAGGCGAAGTGCGGTGGTTCCGCAGGGGTTTCGCCGTGCTCTCGCAGTGCTTCCGGAGTACCGGAGGAGCCCGCTCCGCTGCCATCCGTTCGGGCGGTGTGCGAGCCGATCCGGACAGGAGGGCGACGGAAGGCATGCTCCGTTCGAGTAGGAGAACGCGTGCAATGCCCAGGCGGGCGCGATCCACACCCACTCTTTTGTGTAATGGCGCGGGCACGCTCCGTGCTGGAAGGCTTCCTCTCGCAGCTTTGTCGTACGAGAGGGAGTTCCATGTCCGTTGGTTCGGTCGGCGACGAGACCCGCGCGGCTCAGGCACCACCGCAGCAGAGCCTCGGCACCGCTGCCGCGCGGAACCTCGCGTCCACCACCAAGTCGGCTCCGCAGATGCAGGAGATCACCTCCCGGTGGCTCCTGAAGGCGTTGCCGTGGGTGCAGGTGCAGGGCGGCACCTACCGGGTGAACCGGCGGCTCAGCCATGCCGTGGGTGACGGCCGCGTCACCTTCGTGCAGACCGGCGAGCGGGTCGCCGTCATCCCCGCGGAACTCGGCGAACTCCCCGCCCTGCGCGGGTTCGACGAAGAGGACGTCCTGACCGAGCTGGCGGGCCGCTGCCGCCAGCGCGCGTACGCGCCGGGCGAGGTCATCGCCACCCGCGGCGACACCACCGACCGGGTCCACCTCCTCGCCCACGGCAGGGTCGAGCAGATCGGCGAGGGGCCCTACGGGGACGAGACCGTCCTCGGCGTCCTCGCCGACGGCGCCTACTTCGGCGAGGAAGCCCTCGTCGCCGCGGACGCGAGCTGGGAGTGGACCGCCCGCGCGGCCACGGCCTGTACGGTCCTGGAGCTCACCCGGGCCGACGTGCTGGGTCTCGCCGAGCGGGCCGGCGCGCTGGCCGGCCATCTCGCGGAGTTCGCGGCGCTGCCCCAGCGGCCCACCAACGCGTACGGCGAGGCTGCCATCGACCTCTCCGCCGGCCATGTCGGCGAGGCCGTCATCCCGCACACCTTCGTGGACTACGAGGCGTCCCCGCGCGAGTACGAGCTGAGCATCGCCCAGACCGTCCTCAAGGTGCACACGCGCGTGGCCGACCTCTACAACAAGCCGATGAACCAGACCGAGCAGCAGCTGCGGCTCACGGTCGAGGCGCTGCGCGAGCGCCAGGAGCACGAGCTGGTCAACAACCGGGAGTTCGGCCTCCTCGCCAACTGCGACTACGGGCAGCGGATCCAGCCTTACGACGGCGCGCCCGGCCCCGACGACCTCGACGAGCTGCTGTACATGCGGCGCGACTCGAGGCTGTTCCTGGCCCACCCGGTGGCCATCGCCGCCTTCGGCCGCGAGCTCAACCGGCGCGGCCTCGTCCCCGACACCGTCGACGTGGACGGCACCCGGATCACGACCTGGCGCGGGGTGCCCCTCTACCCGTGCGACAAGATCCCGGTCTCCGACACCGGCACCACCTCGATCCTCTGCATGCGCACGGGCGAGTCCGACCAGGGCGTGATCGGCCTCAACCAGATCGGCCTGCCGGACGAGATCGAGGCCGGCCTGTCCTGCCGTTTCATGGGCATCGACGAGCAGGCGATCGTCTCCTACCTGGTCACCGCCTACTTCTCGGCGGCCGTCCTCGTCCCCGACGCCCTCGGCGTCCTGGAGAACGTGGAGGTCGGCCGCCGGCGCTGAGCCGGCCACCGGGTGCGGGGCCACGCCGACAGGCCCCGCACCCGGACGCCCGGCTCCGCGCGGGCCGCGGCCGCCCACCGGCCGCCGCCGCCCGTCCCACCACCCAGGCCGTGACGAAGGTGACTGCACACATGACCATGACCAGTCCGGACACCGCGACCGGTACCGAGGGGCAGAGCGCCGTGCTGCTCCTGGACCGGACGCGCGGCGCCGTCGAACCCCAACTGCGCACGACCGTCGCCTCCCTGCCGGGCTCCATACGGCGTATCGCCGCGTACCACTTCGGCTGGGAGGAGGCCGACGGCAGCCCGGCCGACGGGCAGGGCGGCAAGGCCATCCGGCCGGCCCTGGTGCTCGCCGCGACCCGCGCGTTCGGCGCGGACCCGGCCCCGGCCGTGAAGGCCGCGGCGGCGGTGGAGCTGGCGCACAACTTCACCCTGCTCCACGACGACATCGTCGACGAGGACCCCACCCGCCGGCACCGCCCCACCGCCTGGGCCGTGTTCGGCATCCCGGACGCGCTGCTCGCGGGCGACGCGATGAACGCGCTCTCGCTGCGGCTGCTCGCCGAGGACCCGCACCCGGCCGCCGCGGCCGCCTCCGCCCGGCTCGCTGCCTGCGTGATCGAGCTGTGCGCGGGCCAGCAGGCGGACTGCGCCTTCGAGCAGCGCGGGCCGCACGAGGTCACCCTGGACGAGGTGGTGGCCATGGCCACCGCCAAGACCGGCGCCCTGCTCGGCTGCGCATGCGCGCTCGGCGCGCTGTACGCGGGGGCGGGGGAGGAGGCCGTCGCGGCGATGGACGCCTTCGGCCGCGAGGCCGGGCTGGCGTTCCAGCTGATCGACGACCTCATCGGCATCTGGGGCGACCCGGGCCGCACCGGCAAGCCGGCCGGCGCCGACCTCGTCGCCCACAAGAAGTCGCTCCCCGTCGTGGCCGCGCTCACCTCCGGCACCCCGGCGGGCGAGGAGCTGGCCGCGCTGTACGCCCGCCCGGTCCTGGACGCCGACGCGGTACGGGCGGCGGCGGACGCGGTCGAGCGGGCCGGCGGCCGGGACTGGGCGCAGAACCAGGCCGCCGAGCGGATGGCCCGCGCGGTGGAGCAGCTCTCCCGGGCGGTGCCGGACCTGTCGGCGGCGGGGGACCTGCTGGCGCTCGCGGAGTTCGTGACGCGGCGCAGCCGCTGAGCGGAGGCGCTGAGCGGAGCCGTACCGGCGGACGAAAAGGGCTTGCATTTACCACTACATGTGAAGCACTATGCATGCAGTGGTCTGCTGGACGGACCGCATCCGCCTACGGAAAGAGATCCGGCTTGCGCAAGCTCACGTACTACGTCGCCTGCTCCCTCGACGGCTTCATCGGCGATCCCCACGGCGACGCCTCGTCCATGTTCCAGTTCATGGACGAGGAGTACGCCGCTTTCATGAACACCGAGTACCCGGACACGATCCCGACCGCCTTCCGGGCGGCCTTCGGCCTCGCGGACGTGCCCAACAAGCGCTTCGACACGGTCATCCAGGGCCTCGGCTCGTACCGCCTCGCCCTGGACGCCGGCATCACCAGCCCGTACGCCCATCTGCGGGAGGTCGTCGCGAGCCGCTCGCTCACCGAGTCACCCGACCCGAACGTCGAGCTCGTCGCCGGCGACCTGGCCGCCCGGGTCCGCGAGCTCAAGGCCGAGGACGGCTCGCTGGGCATCTGGCTCTGCGGCGGCGCGCAGGTCGCGGGGCAGCTGGTCGACGAGATCGACGAGCTGGTCATCAAGACGTACCCGCAGGTGTACGGCTCCGGCATGCCGATGTTCGGCGCGGACTTCGCCGTCCGGGACTTCGCGCTCGAAGGCGTACGGAGCTTCGGCAACGGGGTCGTCGTGCGCACGTACACCAGGAAGCGGTGACGAGGGTGCGGTGACGGGGGAGCGGTCCCCGGGGCCGGGTCCTACCCTGGAGGCATGACCGAGGAGCTTCCCCGGACCACCCGCGACCCGCGGGCCGAGCATCCCTGCCCGGCCTGCGGAGAGCCGCGCCAGGTCCTCGCGCGCCGGCACAAGGTCCTCGGGGCCTGGGTGCCGGAGTGGGAGGTGCAGCCGTGCCGCAACCCGGGGTGCGAGCTGTACGAACCTCCGGAACAGGCAGTGTCCGAAGTCGGCGCGGAAGCCGCTACCACGCACGTGACCGGCAAGAACGGCGAGACCGGGAGAAGTCCGGCCGCCGGGTGACCGGCCGCGCGCCGGAGCCGGTCATACCGCTACAGTCCGCGCATGTCATCGGAGTCGACAGAAGTCTGGACCGGCTGGTACCGGGACCGCCGTGGTGCGGAAGCGATCGTCATCACGGCCGACGGGAGCCACGTGGCCACCCGCATCAGGGGAATCGAGTACACGGGCGCGAGCTTCGCCGCGCTCAGCGCCGCGGACGAGGGCGGGCAGGCCCTCGGCGGGTGCGTCCTGGAGTGGGACCTGCCGCTCCCCGTCGTCGCGGACGGCGTCACCCAGCAGGCCACCCTGAGCTGCCTGCTGACCCTCGGCGACCGCGCCGACCTCAGCCTGACCCTGCACTACGCCGGCGCGGCCTTCGAGTCCGGCATCGCGGGCGGTGACTTCGAGGAGGCGCTGGCCCGGGTCCGGCGCCAGCTGCCGCCGGGCACCGAGTTCGGCCGCCGGCTGCCGCAGGCGGCCTGACTCCGCCTCCTGACAGACACGAGCAGGGCGACCCGTACGGGCCGCCCTGCCGCCGTATCCGTCTCGCCGCGGTCAGTTCTTCATGGCCGAGGCGAGGCCGTAGCGCCACAACTGGTCGACGCGGGAGCGCTCCTGGCTGTTCGGGTAGGCGTTCTGGCAGGACGTGCCGGGCCCGCCGCCGGACATCAGCTCGCTGCACGGGCCGCTGTAGTGGTCGGGGAGACCGAGGACGTGACCGGTCTCGTGGGCGGTGACGCGGGTGGAGTTGTACTGCTGGTTCTGCTGGTAGTCGAGGAAGATGTAGCCGTTGCCGTGCCCGTCGGTGCTCGCGTACGAGCCACGGGAGTCGCTGCCCTCGTAGTAGGCGAAGTCCGCGTTGGACCCCTCCACCAGGCGGACGTTGACCACCGAGCTGTTCCATATCTGCGCCGAGCGGGCGATCTGGGTGCGGAAACTCGGTGCGTTGGCGGTGCTGTAGACCACGGTGACGGCGTCGGCACCAGGCGTGGCGGCCCGCTTCTTCGCGACCGACTTCATGACGGCGTCGAAGAACGCCTGGTTGGCCTTGGCCTCCGCGGCGGAACCGGCGTAGGCCACCGAGGGGGCGGAGGCGGCGGCCGGAGCGGCGGAGAGGGAGAGCGTGAGGCCGGCGCCGAGGGCGGCGGTCAGTAAGGACGTGAGCATCTTCGGGTGTCGCATGTGGGGGCTCCTCCTGTGGGGTTGAGGAGAGTGTCGGGGGAGCCGGGACGCCGGGGGATGATGTCATTCGGCGATAACTCCGGTGAATCACCGGCCGGTTGGCGCTCTGGTGTGCGCGCGAGGGCCGCCCTAACCTCGGGGCATGGAGCTGGAGGTGAGGCACCTGCGGGCGCTGTGCGCCATCGCCGACGCCGGCAGCCTGCACAAGGCCGCCCGCCAACTCGGCGTCAGCCAGCCCTCCCTGACCACCCAGCTGCGCCGCATCGAGAACGCGCTCGGCGCCGAGCTCTTCTCCCGCGGCCGCACCGGCTGCCACCCCACCCCGCTCGGCCGCTCCGTACTCAGCCGGGCCCGCCCCCTCGTCGACGGCATGGCCGCGCTGATCACCGAGACCCGTGCCGTCGCCGCCCGCACCGGCGGCCCGGCCCTCCGTGTCGGCTCCACCGCCAGCCGCGCCCTGCCCGGCTGGCTGCGCCGGCTCCGCCGTGACATCGCCCCCGAGATCGCGCTGCGCGTCGACGTCTCCGCCCACACCCTGCTGCGCACGGTCGCCGCGGGCCAGCTCGACGTGGCCTTCGTCCACGAGGTCGAGGGCTGCCCCCTACGGGTCCCGGACGGCCTCCGGGCGCGCGTCCTCGTCGAGCGCGAGCCCCAGTTCGTCTCCATGGCCCGCGACCACCCGGCCGCCGCCCACGAGGTCGTCGACCTCGCCGAGCTGGCCCATGACCGCTGGACCGTCGACCCGGCCGTCGACGGCGAATGGGACGGCCTGCGCCGCGTGCTGACCGCCGCCGGCCTCGACCCGCCGGTGCTGCACGCCGACTACCACACGGCGGCCTCCCTCATCGCCCTCGGCGAGGCCGTCGCCCCCTGTCAGCCCACCTCCGGCCCCCGCCACGACATGGCCGTCCGCCCCCTCCGCGGCGACCCGCTCGCGGTCCGCCTCCTCCTCTTCGCCGCCCCCGGTGCTCCCCTCGACCGCCCGTACGCGGCCCTCGCCGCCGCCTACCGCGAGGTGGCACTGCGCGCGGCGCCGTACCGGAGGTGGCTGCGGGGCGGGGGGACGGCGGGGCCGTGCATGATGACGGCATGAACGATCACGCGGAGCAGCGGGTGGCGCCGGCGGCGGCGGCCGTCCCCCTCGCCCGCCACGCCCACCCCGAGGACCTCCCCCGGGTCGCCGAACTGGCCGCCGAACACGCCGCCTACGAGCAGGCGTCGCCCCCGCCGCCCGACCTGGCCGCCCGCCTCCACCGCCTCCTCTTCGACACCGAGGCCCCGCGCCTGCGCTGCCTGGTCGCCGAACTCCCCGACGGCACCCTCGCCGGCTACGCGACCTGCGCCCCGGAACTCTCCACCTGGGACGCCGCCGAATACCTCCACATGGACTGCCTCTACCTCACCGCCGAAGCCCGCGGCCACGGCCTCGGCGCCCTCCTGATGGCGGCCGTCCGCCGCGAGGCCCGCACCCTCGGCCTCCCCGAGATCCAGTGGCAGACCCCCACCTGGAACGACGGCGCCATCCGCTTCTACGACCGCCTGGGCGCGACGTCGAAGGAGAAGCGCCGATACGCGCTCCCGGCCGAGTGACGGAGAGCGGGTCTCGTCACCGCACCCCGTCGCACAGCCTCGGCAACGCGGTGCACCCGCCACCCTTCTTCACAACGCCACGTGTACACGTTTTCGAACGAGAACAAGCTGCCCAGCCAAAGGGGGTGGATGTGGTCCGGTGAGCGGGACCGGCCACGCCCCGGTACGGCAGCAGGGCCCGGCCCGCGAGTCGCGGTCCGGGCCCTGCCCCGTGCGGTGCCACCCTGCGGCGGCGGTGCGTCAGCTCTGCGTGGGTTCGTCGCCCGTCTGCCCGGCACCCTCAGCCGCGCCTGTCTTCTGGCGCATCTTCCGTACCAGCTCCGCCTTCTTGTCCGCTGCATTCTGGCGGTCGAGGTTGCGGTGCGGACCGTTGTTCTGCCGTTCGGTGCGGGACAGCTTCTTGCGCTGGCCGCCGCCCTGGCCCACGGGGTTGTTGATGTTCTTGCTGTCGGTCACGGGTTCTCCCGGTAATGAAGTGAAGTGATCTACGGATTCGTCGGTGGGGGACGGGCGGCGACGTCGAAGAACGTCAGCAGAGGCCCATCACGCTCTCACTCGTGAATCGGCGTCTGGAAGAACATGACAAAGACGTTACCCGGTTCCGTCGGCCCCGCACGCCACCCTTTTCGCCGCCAGGCGTCGGCCGGGCCTTCGGCGAGGAGTCTGGGAAGAGCCTGGTGTGGTGGACGAGGAGGCTCTCATGTCGGCCGTCTGCACTCCGCCACTGACAACGGTCGCTCCACGGGTGCATACCGACCTCGGCAAAGGTGACGCCCGCCCAGTACACACGGGGCACCCCTTCACGGCTGCGCGCCTCAGCGAGCCAGCTTCATCTCGATGGCCAGGGCGCCGAGGGCTTCCTTCTCGGGGCAGTAGATGGAGCGGATGTTGGCGAGCTGCTGATCGCGGGTGGCGGTCGGGTTGACGTTTGACGGGCCCTCGCCGTCGAGGAGGGCCTCGAAGTCGGGGTACTCGGTGACGCGGAGGACCTCGACGTCGCAGGTCTCGTCGGTGTCCTTGATGCGGAAGCGGATGGTGTCGCCGGCGGCGAGGTCGCCGAGGTGCGGGTACTTGACCCGCACCTCGATCGTCTTGGTGCCCGCCGCGACGAGCTCGAAGTACTGGCGGTAGAGGTTGAGCTCGCGGACGCGGGCGGTGCCGTCGGTCATCGGGAGGGAACGCTCCTCGGGGACGGTGCGGTGATCAGGCGGCCGATCTCGGCGGCCGAGTACGAGCGGAAGAAGTGGCGGGGGTCGCAGAGCAGGGTCTCGGCCATGGCGAGCAGCTGGTCGGCGTACTCGGTGATCTCGGTGGTCAGCTGCGGCGGCGACTGCGCGGTCATTTCACGGAGCCCAGTGACCGGCGCCCAGGACGCGCAGAAGGGGCCCGGCCGGTGAACGGTCGGGCCCCTTCGGGGCAGGTGGGGAGGAAGGTCAGGCCTTCTTCGTCTCCCAGAAGATGCGGTCGATCTCGGCGATGAGCTCCAGCGCCTTCTCACCCGTCTTCGGGTCCGTCGACGCCTTGGCGGCCGAGAGGGCCTTCAGGGTGTCGTTGATGAGCACGTGGAGCTCGGGGTACTTCTCGAAGTGCGGGGCCTTGAAGTAGTCGCTCCAGAGCACCGAGACGTGGTGCTTGGCGAGCTCCGCGCGCTGCTCCTTGATGACCGTGGCGCGGGCCTGGAAGTGCGGGTCCTCGTTCGCCGACATCTTCTCCTGGACGGCCTTGACCGACTCGGCCTCGATGCGGGCCTGGGCCGGGTCGTACACGCCGCAGGGGAGGTCGCAGTGGGCGCTGACCTTCACCTTGGGGGCAAACAGGCGGGAGAGCATGCTGCTGTCCTTCCTCGTGATCGTCTTCTCAGGTGGGACATTACTCGGTGAGAAGCGGGATTTCGCGAGCGCCCCCAGGGGCTTAGGACAAAAGTCCAGGGTCACCATGGGACTCGTGGACGATCGGACCGGGAGGTGCCGAATGGTGGAATCGGGGCATGAGCCCGGGCGGGAGCCCGGGGCCCCGTTCGGGATCGCCGAGGTGACGGGGGTGTCGATGGTGCCCACGCTGCTCCATGGCGATCAGCTGTTCGTGCACTACGGGGCGCGGTTGCGGCCCGGGCAGGTGGCCGTGCTGCGGCATCCGCTGCAGCAGGACCTGCTGATCGTGAAGCGGCTGGTGGAGCGGCGGGACGAGGGCTGGTGGGTGCTGGGCGACAACCCGGCCGCGGAGGGCGACAGCCGGGTGTTCGGGGTCGTGCCCGAGCAGCTGGTGCTCGGGCGGGTGCGGGCCCGGTACCGGCCCGTCACGCCCGGGCGTCAGCGGTCGGCCGGTGTGGTGCTCTCCTGGCTGCTCACGGCCGTGCGGCCGGTGCGCTCGGCCTCCGCCGCCTCCTGGCGCTTGCGGGCCCGGTAAGCGGCCACGTTGGCCCGGGTCGCGCAGCGGTCGGAGCAGTAGCGGCGGGAGCGGTTGGTCGAGGTGTCGAGGTAGGCGTTGCGGCAGGGGGACGCCTGGCACAGGCCGAGCCGGTCCGCGCCGAACTCCGTCAGGTGGAAGGCGAGGCCCATCGCGGCGATGGCCGCGTAGCCAGCGGTCGCGTTCGACGGGTGATCGGCGAGGTGCATGTGCCAGCGCGGCCGGCCCTCCTCGTCGAGGTAGTCGTGCCCCGAGATCTGCGGGCTGACCGGGAACTCCAGCAGCAGGGAGTTGAGGAGGTCCACGGCCCCGGTGTGGTCGCCCTCGTCGGCCGCGGTGAAGACCGCGCGCAGCCGGGCCCGTACCGAGCGGAAGCGGGTCACGTCGGCGTCGGTCACCCGCCGGGCCATCTGGGAGGCCTCCCCGAAGAGTTCGCGGACCGCGTCGACGGAGGTGAGGGAGTCCTTGCTGCGGGCCGGCTCCTCGGTGTTGACCAGACGCACGGCGTAGTCCGAGTAATAGGCCAGTTCCACTTGTAGTCCTTACTCCGGCGGGCTAGGGTCAAGGCGGGGGAGGGTAAGCGACGCTTTCCCTTTGAGGGTATTACGAAGAGGGTGGAGGCAGAAGCATGACCGACACGACCCGCACCGACTGGACGGCCTGGCAGCAGAGCTGGGACCGCCAGCAGGAGTGGTACATGCCGGACCGCGAGGAACGCTTCCGCGTGATGCTCGACATGGTCGAGGCCGTCGTGGGACCGGAGCCCCGCGTGCTCGACCTCGCGTGCGGTACGGGAAGTATCACGGACCGGCTGCTCCAAAGGTTCCCGAAGGCGACCAGCACCGGAGTCGACCTCGACCCGGCCCTGCTCGCCATCGCCGAGGGCTACTTCGAGGGCGACGAGCGCGTCACCTTCGTCACCGCCGACCTCAAGGACCCCGCCTGGACGCGCGAGCTGCCCCACGACTCGTACGACGCCGTCCTGACCGCCACCGCCCTCCACTGGCTGCACAGCGAGCCCCTGGCGGCCCTCTACGGGCAGCTCGCCGGACTCGTCCGCGACGGCGGCGTCTTCATGAACGCCGACCACATGATCGACGAGACCACCCCGCGCATCAACGCCGCCGAGCGGGCGCGGCGGCACGCCCGGATGGACGCCGAGAAGGCCGCCGGCGTGCTCGACTGGGCCGACTGGTGGGCGCTCGCCGCCAAGGACCCGGTCCTCGCCGGGCCCACCGCCCGCCGCTACGAGATCTACGGCGAGCACGCCGACGGCGACATGCCCTCGCCCCGCTGGCACGCCGACACCCTCCGCGCCGCCGGCTTCGCCGAGGCCCGGGCCGTCTGGGCCTCGCCCTCCGACACGCTCCTCCTCGCCGTGAGGTAGGACCGCGGGACGACGAGAAGGGGCGGTGCGGGCTCGTGCCCGTACCGCCCCTTCTCGTACGTACGACCTACAGGACCTTGGAGACCTACAGGACCTTGGAGAGGAACGCCTTCGTCCGGTCGTGCTGCGGGTTGCCCAGGACATCGCGCGGGTGGCCCGACTCGACGACCACGCCGCCGTCCATGAACACCAGCGAGTCGCCCACCTCACGGGCGAAGCCCATCTCGTGCGTGACGACGATCATCGTCATGCCCGACTCGGCCAGGTCCCGCATGACGTCGAGGACGTCACCCACGAGCTCCGGGTCGAGCGCCGAGGTCGGCTCGTCGAAGAGCATCAGCTTCGGCTCCATCGCCAGCGCGCGGGCGATCGCCACGCGCTGCTGCTGGCCGCCGGAGAGCTGCGAGGGGTAGTTGCCCGTCTTGTCGCCGAGGCCGACGCGGTCGAGCAGGCGCTCGGCGCGCTCGCGCGCCACCGCCTTGGTCTCGCCCTTCACCTGGATCGGCGCCTCCATGACGTTGGCCAGGGCCGTCATGTGGGGGAAGAGGTTGAAACGCTGGAAGACCATGCCGATGTCGCGGCGCTGGGACGCGACCTCGCTGTCCTTCAGCTCGTAGAGCTTCTCGCCCTTCTGGCGGTAGCCGACCAGCTGGCCGTCGACCGAGAGCCGACCGCCGTCGATGCGCTCCAGGTGGTTGATGCAGCGCAGGAAGGTCGACTTGCCGGAGCCGGACGGACCGACCAGACAGAACACCTCGCCGTTCTGCACCTCCAGGTCGATGCCCCGGAGGATGTGCGCGGCGCCGTAGGACTTGTGGACGCCTTCGGCCTTGACCATGGGCTGACCGGTCATCGGGTCGCCTCCGGGGAACGCTTGAACGTGACGAGGTTCTTCCTGACCCGCTGCCACGGGGTGGGCGGCAGGTTGCGCGTGGACCCGCGGGCGAAGCGGCGCTCCAGGTAGTACTGGCCGACGCTGAACACGCTGGTGAGCGCGAGGTACCAGATGGAGGCCACGAAGAGCATCTCCATCACGGCGCCGGCGGTGGTGCCGATGTTGGACGAGGCGCGCAGTAGTTCGGTGTACTGCACGGCCGAGACCAGGGACGAGGTCTTCAGCATGTTGATGAACTCGTTGCCGGTCGGCGGCACGATCACGCGCATGGCCTGCGGCAGGACGATCCGCCACATGGTCTTCGTCTGGGACATGCCGAGCGCGTGCGCGGCCTCGGTCTGGCCCTCGTCGACCGACTGGATGCCGGCGCGGACGATCTCCGCCATGTACGCGCCCTCGTTGAGGCCGAGGCCCAGCAGCGCGACCATGAACGGCGTCATGACGTCGACGGTCTCGTTCTTGTAGATCGGCCCGAGGTTGATGTACTCGAAGATCAGCGACAGGTTGAACCACACCAGCAGCTGGACGTACACCGGGGTGCCGCGGAAGAACCAGATGTAGAGCCAGGCGACCGCGCCGGTGACCGGGTTCTTCGACAGGCGCATCACGGCGAAGAGGATGCCGAGGACGAGGCCCAGCGCCATCGAGGCGACCGAGATGACGACCGTGCTCCACAGGCCGTGGAGGACGGACGGGTCGAACAGCTTGTCCCAGACCGTGTTCCAGATGATGTTGCCCTGGGAGAAGGCGTAGAGCAGCCAGCCGAGGAGTGCCACGACCACGACGGCGCTGACCCAGCGGCCGTAGTGGCGGACCGGGATGGCCTTGATCGCCTCGTAGGGGACGCCCGACGGGCCGGGGCCGGCCGGGGGGACCGGCGGCTTGTCCGTGGGGCCGGAACCGGCCGGAGCGGCGGCCGGTTCCTTGCGGATCTTGTCAGTCATACGACTGCCCTTCAGGTGGAGCGGGGGACGGCGGGGAGGCTCACTGGCCGGCGTTGACGGTCGCCTGCTTGACGGCGCTGCCCTCGACGTTCCACTGCTTCAGAGCCTGGCCGTAGGACCCGTCCTTGATGGCCGCGTCGAGCGCTTCCTTGATGGCGTCGCGCAGCTGGGTCTTGTCCTTGGAGACGCCGATGCCGAAGAGGCCGACGTCGCTCTGGTTGCCGGTGACCTCGAAGTCGTTGCCGCCGCCGGAGGTCTTCGCGATGTACGAGGCGACCGGGTAGTCGTTCAGGTCGGCGACCGCACCGCCGGCCTTGACGCGGGTCTGGGCCTCGGCGTCGGTGTCGAACGCCTGGATGGTCAGCTTCTTGTCACCGCACTTGGTGGCCTGCGCCTTGAAGGTGTCCTCGTAGATCGTGCCGCGCTGGACGGCCACGGTCTTGCCGCAGAGGTCGTCGAGGGAGTTGATGCCCTGCGGGTTGCCCTTCTTGACGAGCAGGGAGACGCCGGAGCTGAAGTAGTCGACGAAGTCGATGCCCTTGCCGATCTTCTTCCCGTTGTCGTCCAGGCCCTCCTGACGCTTCTTGTTGTCCGTCATCGAGGACATGATCAGGTCCTGGCGGCCGGTGTAGATCGAGGTGATCAGGCCGTCGAAGGTGCCGGAGGTGAACTCGAACTTGACGCCGAGCTGCTTGCTGAGGGCCTCGGCGATGTCGGGGTCGACGCCCACGATCTTCTCGCCCTGGGTGAACTCCATCGGGGCGTACGAGGCGTCCGTGCCGACCTTGATCTTGCCGGCCTTCTGGATGTCGGCCGGGAGCTTGGAGAACAGCGGCGCGCTGGAGGCGGCGGCGGAGGAGGAGCCACCCTCCTTCGTGGAGCCGCCGTTCGTCTGGTCGCCACAGGCGGTCAGCAGCATCGAGCCGGCGACCGCGATGGCGGCGACCGCGGCAAGACGGGACGTGCGGGTCTTGGCGGCGGTCGTGCAGCGCGTGGAGCGTGCGGTCATGGTCGGGTTCCTCCGGCGGGTGAGGGGAGTTGCCTACGTTGCCTAGGGGTCGTGCACGCAGCTTCGAGTGCCGCGACCTCGTGTGATTTGGCATCTTGCCATTCGGACTGCCCGAATCCGACGGCCAAGGATGTCAAAATCGGATAACGGGTGGCCTCGGAATGAGCTTGCCCAGTCGTCCCTAGCGAAATCTTCTGCGGGCGGGTGGGGTCACCACCGCAAAATCTTCCGTCCATCTCGCCATTCGGACGACATGAACGCCGCTATTCGGGTCGGGAAAGTATGTTTCCGGACATCGAGTGACGTGTCGCTCTCTGTCCGTGTCCGGTAGCGCTCGGTATGAGTCGCGTCACCGAGGCCGAATGGACTCGTCTCCGGACCCGTCCGTCCGGTAAGAAGGATCCTTACACCCCTCATCCGGGGCTCAGGGCGCGTTGTGCGGCGCGCCCGCGCGGCTGCCAGACACGGCGGCCGCGGGACCCGCCCACCCCTCCTTACCAGGGAGTGGCAACCCTCAAATGAAGAAGACTTAAGGGGTCAACCCAATGGCAGCGGAGATCGTCAATCCTCGCAGCGAGAGCGGTACCGAAGGGGCTCCCGGCGAGCCCTTCGATCCGGTCTTCGCGCTGCACCGCGGCGGCAAGATGGCCATCCAGGCCACGGTGCCGGTGCGGGACAAGGACGACCTGTCCCTCGCGTACACGCCCGGCGTCGCCAAGGTGTGCACGGCAATCGCGGAGCAGCCCGAGCTGGTCAACGACTACACCTGGAAGTCCCAGGTCGTGGCGGTCGTGACCGACGGCACGGCGGTGCTCGGCCTCGGCGACATCGGCCCGGAGGCGTCGCTTCCGGTCATGGAGGGGAAGGCCATCCTCTTCAAGCAGTTCGGCGGCGTGGACGCGGTGCCGATCGCGCTCGCCACCACGGACACCGACGAGATCGTCGAGACCGTCGTCCGGCTCGCCCCGTCCTTCGGCGGCGTGAACCTGGAGGACATCTCGGCGCCGCGGTGCTTCGAGATCGAGCGCAAGCTCCAGGAGCGCCTGGACATCCCGGTCTTCCACGACGACCAGCACGGCACCGCGATCGTCACGCTCGCCGCGCTGCGCAACGCCGCGAAGCTGACCGGCCGGACCCTCGGCGACCTGCGCGCGGTCATCTCCGGCGCCGGTGCGGCCGGTGTGGCCATCGCGAAGTTCCTCCTGTCGGCCGGTATCGGCGACGTCGCCGTGACCGACCGCAAGGGCATCGTCAGCCAGGACCGCGAGGACCTGACCGACGTCAAGCGCGAGATCGCCGAGCTGACGAACAAGGCCGGCCTCTCCGGCTCCCTGGAGACCGCCCTCGCCGGCGCCGACGTCTTCATCGGCGTCTCCGGCGGTACGGTCCCCGAGGAGGCCGTCGCCGCGATGGCGCCGCAGGCGTTCGTCTTCGCCATGGCCAACCCGACCCCCGAGGTGCACCCGGACGTCGCGCACAAGTACGCGGCGGTCGTGGCCACCGGCCGTTCGGACTACCCGAACCAGATCAACAACGTCCTCGCGTTCCCCGGCATCTTCGCCGGCGCGCTCCAGGTCCGGGCCTCCCGGATCACCGAGGGCATGAAGATCGCCGCGGCCGACGCGATCGCCGCCGTGGTCGGTGACGACCTGTCCGCCGACTGCGTGATCCCGTCGCCGTTCGACGAGCGGGTCGCCCCGGCCGTCGCGGCCGCGGTCGCCGCCGCCGCGCGCGCGGAGGGCGTCGCCCGCCGCTGAGTCAGGGCCCGGCAACACACCCCCGAGGGCCCCGCCAGGTTCGAAAAAGCGAACCGGGCGGGGCCCTCGCGTGTGCCGGGAGAGTACGAGGCACGGGCCTCGGGTGGGCGGGTGCACGGGTGGGCGCGTGTAGTGGGGCTCGGGTATGCCGACCATGGGTACGGGGCGGGGCTCTCGCGTGTACGGGCCGGCGCGCGTGGCGGGGCCTCGGGTGCGTGGGTGCGTGGGTGCGTGGGTGCGCGGGTGGGCGCGTGTGGCGGGCTCTCGCGCGGGCCGGGGGCAAGATCGCCCCGAGGGACGTGCGTCACACCTCGGCGTGGTTCCGCGAGCTCCCCGTCCGCCCCTAGGGTCAGGAGCATGTTCGCTGCCTACGCTGCCCGAATCGACCGCGACCAGCCCCTGAACGGCCTCGAACTGGGCGAACGGCCCGAACCCGAGGCGCGCCCCGGGTGGACGACCGTCACCGTCAAGGCCGCCTCGCTCAACCACCACGACCTGTGGTCGCTGCGCGGGGTCGGACTGTCCGAGGACAAGCTGCCGATGATCCTCGGCTGCGACGCCGCGGGCATCGACGAGCACGGCAACGAGGTCGTGCTGCACTCCGTCATCGGCCAGACCGGCCACGGTGTCGGCCCGGACGAGCCGCGCTCCATCCTGACCGAGCGCTACCAGGGCACCTTCGCCGAGCGGGTCGCCGTGCCCGCCTGGAACGTGCTGCCCAAGCCCAAGGAGCTCTCCTTCGAGGAGGCCGCCTGTCTGCCGACCGCCTGGCTCACCGCGTACCGGATGCTCTTCACCAACGCCGGCGTGCGGCCCGGCGACTCGGTCCTCGTGCAGGGCGCCGGCGGCGGTGTCGCCACCGCCGCGATCGTCCTCGGCAAGGCGGCCGGTCTGCGGGTCTTCGCCACCAGCCGTGACGAGGCCAAGCGGAAGCGGGCCGTCGAGCTCGGCGCCCTGGAGGCGTACGAGCCCGGCGCGCGGCTGCCGCAGCGGGTCGACGCGGTCATCGAGACCGTCGGCGCCGCCACCTGGTCGCACTCGGTCAAGTCGCTGCGGCCCGGCGGCACCCTCGTCATCTCCGGTGCCACCAGCGGCGACCGGCCCTCGCACGCCGAACTGACCCGGATCTTCTTCCTGGAGCTGAAGGTCGTCGGCTCGACCATGGGCTCCAAGGACGAGCTGGAGGACCTGCTGTCCTTCTGCGCCGCCACGGGTGTGCGGCCGGTGATCGACGAGGTGCTGCCGCTGGACCGGGCCCGGGAGGGCTTCGCGAAGATGGCGTCCGGCGAGCTCTTCGGAAAGATCGTCCTGAAGACCTCCTGACCGACCTCTTGATGACCCGCCAGTAATACTGATGGGATCTCCGGCACGCGAAACGTGAACAACGCTCACCTCGTCGTGCCGGAGGCTCTCCTTGTTGCGAACCACCCTTGCCGCGACCGCCGTCGTCGCCGCGCTCCTCGCTCCGACCGCCGCCCGCGCCGACACCGGTGAGGCGGCGGCGGAGGCGATACCCGTCCTCACCGACGCCCAGGGGCGCACCCTCCAGCTGCGCGGCTGGAACGTCGCCGACAAGTCCCACCGGGGCGAGCAGGCCCTCTCCGGCATCACCGAGAAGCACTTCCGCGACATGCGTGCCAAGGGCTTCAACCTCGCCCGTGTGCTGGTCTTCTGGGACGACCTGGAGCCCAGGCCCGGCCAGTACAGCAAGGACTACCTCCGCAAGATCGAACGGGTCCTGGACTGGGCCCGGAAGTACGACATGAAGGTCGTCCTCGACGCCCACCAGGACGTCTTCGGGCCCGCGTTCGGCAGCCGGGGCATCCCGGCGTGGGCGACCAGGACCGACGGGCTGCCCTTCACCCCGCACCCCGACGACTGGTTCTCCGAGTACTTCGAGCCCGCCGTCCAGCGTGCCTTCACCCACCTCTACGAGGACCCCGACCTGAGGCTCGCCCAGGCCCGGATGTGGCGGGTGCTCGCCCAGCGCTTCCACGACCACCCGGCCGTCCTCGGCTACGACCCCATCAACGAGCCCATGGGCGAGATGCGGGAGGGCGAGGACCTGGCGACCGCCGCCCGGCGGATCGAGCGCGAGCAGCTCACCCCGATGTACAACCGCATCGCGGACGCGGTCCGGTCGGCCGACCGGGACGGCTGGCTCTTCGTCGAACCGACCCCGATCGTCGGCGAGGGCGTGCCGACCGGGCTCGGCCGGATCGACGACCCGAAGGTCGTCTACGCCCCCCACTTCTACAACTCCGCCATGGAAGCGGGCGGGGACTACGACCCGTCGGCCGGCTGGGTCGAGAACTACGAGCAGGCCGTCACCCAGTACCCGAAGGAGTATCAGGTCCCCGTGGTGGTGGGCGAGTGGGGCCCGCTCAACAACTCGCTGCCGAACATGCACCGCTTCTACCGCGAGGCCATGGCCTCGCTCGGCCGCTACTCCTCCGGCTGGGCGGGCTGGGAGTGGTGCTACGGCGGTGGCTACTGCGCGGTGGACGGCGCCGGCGCCTTCCGTACGAACAAGGAGCTCACTGCCGAGCCCTACGCCGAGGCCGTCGCCGGCACCGTGCGTGCCTCCGCGTACGACTCCGGGGCCGGCGTCTACCGCCTGGAGTACGACTCCGCCCGCCGCGGCCCCCGCGCCACCGAACTCTCCCTGCCCCCGGGCGCGTGGCAGGTCGCGGCCCGGGGGAGGGCGATCGTGCTGCGCCCGGAACCGGGCCGCGCGGTGGTCCTCGCCGCCCCGGACGCGCGAGTCACGGTCACGGTGACCCGCGGCTGAGGCGGGACGGTGCGCGGCGGGTCGGTGCGCGGCGGGCCGGGCCGGGGCCCTGCGGGCCCGGCTGGCCTTGGCCCCGGCCACTGCCTGGCCTTGGCCCCGAATGGCTCGGCTCGGCCCGCTCGGCCCGGCCACAGCCCGGCCCGGCCACTGCCCGGTCCCGGCCACTGCATGGCTCGGCCCCGCATGGTCCGGCCCGGCCACGGCTTGGCCCGGCCACGGCTCACCATGACCCGGCCACTGCGCGGCCCCGGCCACGGCATGGCTCGGCCCCGCATGGTCCGGCCCGGCCATGGCCACGGCCCGGCCACTGCACGGCTCGGCTCGGCCGTGCCCGGCCCGGCCCCGGCTCGGCCCGTGCGGCCATCGCGCTCGGGTGCTGCTCGGGGCCGCGGCCGGCGCCGTACTTCCTTACAGCTTCTTTCCGGAGCGGCCCAGCAGTGACAGGACGCTGTCCGCCGCCGCCCCCAGGTGGCGGCGGGTTTCCGCGAGTTGGGCGGGGGTCAGGCCGTGGTCGCGGGCCGCGTCGCGGATGTCGTCGCGGAAGCGGTCGAGGAGGCGGTCCAGTTCGCGGGCGGGCTCGGCGGGGTCCGTTATGTCGGCGGCCCACTCGGAGACGGCCTCCTCGGGGGCGGCGGTGCGGCCGTGGGAGGCGCCGGTGACCAGGTCGCCGAGCTGGGCCGTGATGCCGGAGATGCCCTCCCAGACGCCCTTGGGCCACTCGCCGCGGCTCATGCCGTCCTGGACCTGCTGCTGCACCTGCTCCTGGACCTGCTTGGCGATGCGCTGGAACTCCTTCGCCTGGCGCTTGGCCGACTGGGCCTCGGCGCGCGCCTGGCGGGCCTGCTCCTTCCACTCCTGCTTGGCCTTGCGCAGCTCCTCCTTGGCCTCGGCGAACGACGAGGCCCCGGTGGAACGGGACGCGGTCGCGGCCGCCCGCATCTCGCTGCGCAGCTTGCCGGCGGCGCCGCGCACGTCGTCCCGTATCTCGGCGGCTAGCTCGGAGACCGACTCGCGGATCTCGACCTCCAGGTCGGCGAGCTCGCCGCCGCGGCCGGCCAGCTCGGCCCGGCCCGCGTCGGTGATCGAGTAGACCTTGCGGCCGCCCTCGGTGGCGTGGGTGACCAGGCCCTCGGCCTCCAGCTTGGCGAGCCGCGGGTAGACCGTGCCCGCCGAAGGGGCGTAGAGACCCTGGAAGCGCTCCTCCAGGAGACGGATCACCTCGTACCCGTGGCGGGGGGCCTCGTCGAGCAGCTTGAGCAGGTACAGGCGCAGTCGGCCGTGGGCGAAGACGGGCGGCATGTCAGAGGACCTTTCCGGACGCGGGGGAGGGGGCGGTCCAGTCGTCGCCGTCGGGCTCGGGGTCGGGACGGCGCAGCAGGGCGATGGAGCCGGAGACCGTGGTGGCCTTCAGCGTGCCGCGCCCGGCGCCGAGGGTGCCGGTGATGGACTTGGTGCCCCACTGGCCGCCGACCCGCAGGTCCTCGAAGGCGTTGGAGACGGCGCCGCTGGTGGTGCTCGCCTCGACCCGGGCGTCCGCCGGATGCGGCAGCCGGATGGCGACCTCGCCGGAGACGCTGGCGAGCCGGATGTCGGCGGGCGGCCCGTCCAGGCCCGCGGCGGGGTCGAGGTCGACGACCAGGTCCCCGCTGACGGTCTCGGCCTTCACGGCGGTGCCGGCGTCGACGACCGTCACATCGCCGGTCACCGAGTTGATCTGCAGCGCTCCGGTGACCGTCTGGGCCTCCAGGGCGCCGGAGACGGTCTCGGCCCGCACGGGTCCGGCGAGGCCCACGAGCGTGGTGTCGCCCGTGACGCCACGGACCGCCGTGCGGCCCCTGATGCCGGAGATCACCGTCTCGGCGGCGACCGCGCCGACCTCGACGTCGGCACCGGCCGGGACGACGACGGAGACGACCGCCCTGCGCTTGTGGCCCTTGGGGTCGAGCCACTTGAGGAAGCCCTTCCAGTGCAGGTCCTCGTAGGTCACGGTGAGGGTGGAGCCCTCCTGCGTGACGACGAGCGGCGGGCCGTCGATCTCGGTGATCTGCAGGCGCGCGGAACTCTCGTCCGTGCCCACGACGTTCACCACACCGCTGACGATGCGGATCTGAAGCCGGCTCACGGGGTCGGTCAGCGGGATCTTCCTGGGCTCGGTGACGGACCACTCTGTCATGGTGCTGGCCTCCCGTGTCGTCGGCTCGCGTCGGCGGACCATGCCGACGCAACATATCGCGTCTCTCGATAGACACGATATATCGCGGTCGGGTCAAGTCAACCCCGATTCACCCCTGACAGGGTCGACTCAGGGTGCCTCATTCACCCGCTTACCGGGACAAATTGGCCTAGCGTAGGGCCATGAACGCGACACAGGGACCCCGCTCCGCCGGGGCGCTGCTGCTCTGCCGTGCCGAACCCGAGGCGGTCCGCCCGCCGGCCGGGCTGCTGCGGGAACAGCTGCTGCTCGCCCCCGCCGGGCCCGAGTGGAGCGTCCTCGTGCCGGAGGGGAAGCCGTGGCTCGACGACGGCGAGCACGTCGACCGGGTCGTCACCGGCTGGGCCACCGCCCTCGCCGTGGCCGCTACGGGCTGGCCCGTCCTCGCGCTGTGGTGGGACCGGGACCGCGCCGGATTCACGCTGGCCTCGGGCTTCCGTCGTACCGTCGGCTACGTCTGGCTCGCCGACGGCACCCCGGCCGGAGAGGACGAGGCCATGCGGACCTTCGCCACCCGCCTCGCGCTCGACCCGGTGCTCGACGTCCAGGCCCTGGAGCCGCTCACCCGGCCCGATCGTGACGCCGACGCGCACGCCCGGCTCGTCGGCCTCGCCGCCGTCCTCGCCCGCACCGGACTCGCCCTGCCCGCGGGGCTCACGCCCGGCGAGAGCGCCGACCGGCTGCGGTCCGTGGCCCACGCCCAGGGCGCCGAACTCCTCGACGGGTCCGGCCGGCGGGACGCCGTACGCGCCGAACTCCTGGACGGGTCCGGCCGGCGGGACGCCGTACGCGCCGAACTCCTGGACGGGTCCGGCCGGCGGGACGCCGTACGCGCCGAACTCCTCGACGGGTCCGGCTGGCGGGAGGCCGTGCGCGCCGAGCTCGACGCGGTCGAGGGCGGCCGGCTCGGCCCGTACCTCCGCGGACCCCGGGCCCGGCTCCTCGGCGCCGTCCAGCTGGCGGCCGGACTGCCGCTGATCGTCTGGGGCATCGCCCGCCGCAGCGGCGGCTGGACGACGGCCGGCGCGCTCCTCGTCGCCGACGGGGCGCTCGGACTCGCCTACGACCGGCTGCGAAGCGCGTAGCCCCGGAAGACCGGAGTTACCGCGTTACCCGCGTTACTCGTCCTCGTCCTCGTCGTCCAGGCGTGCCAGCCAGGTCGCGAGGCGCTCGACCGGCACCTCGAAGTCGGGGTTGAGATCGACGAAGGTCCGCAGCTGCTCGGCGAGCTCACCGAAGGTGATCTCCTCCTCGCCGCGCCGCTTCTCCAGTTCCTCGATGCCACGGTCCGTGAAGTACATGCGATCAGAATAGGCCGTGGTCGCGGACCCGGGCCGCGTCCCCTGTTCCTCTCCCGCACCACGGTCTAGCCTCGTTCATCATCGTTTCGGGGAGCGGGGGCCGCTGTGACGCATGGGATCGCTCGGATACGGCTGGACGACGGCACGCCCGTCTGGGCCCGGATCAGCGGAGCGGAGGAACTGGACCGCGGCAGCGGCTTCCAGGACACCGGCTTCGGCGACCGGGTCGTGTCGATGGCCGGGGGACTGACCGACGTGGTGCGCGGGGTGGTCGGCTCGCTGCGCGCCGGGCTCGACCCGGAGGGCTCGGTCGAGGTCGCCGTCAGCTTCGGCATCGAACTCTCCGCGCAGGCGGGCAAGGTGATCGGCGTCCTCGCGGACGGCGGCGGCAAGGCGTCCGTCAACGTCTCGCTCACCTGGACCGAGCCGGGCCGCCGTCCCGCGCCGGGCTCGGCGGCCACGCCGGACCCCGCAGCCGGCCCCGTCCCCACGCCCGGCCCCCCGCCCGCGCCGGATCCCACCTCCGCCTCCGTCCCCGCGCCCGGCCCCGTACCCACCGAGGCCGCCGCCGTCCCACCGCCCGCCGTCTCCCCGGAGAACGGCCCGCGCGCCGTATGAGCGCCTTCGACGCGCTGGTGCGCCCCGCGCTCGTACGCATCGCGGCGCCCGGCGACGGGTATGACCCGCACGGCGACCGGTTCTGGGGCACCGGCTTCTTCATCGCCCCCGGCTGGGTGCTGACCTGCGCCCACGTCGTGGCCAAAGGGGGAAGCGCGGTGTGGAGGAAGGAACCGGCCGTCGGCATCACCTGGGCGGGCGGCGCGACCGTCGGCCGGGTCGTGCTGGCCAAGCCGCGTCCCGCCGCACCCGAGGACACGCTCGACGCGTGGCACTTCCCCGACCTGGCCCTCGTCCGGGTCGAGGGGGCCGACGACGCCGCGTGCGTACGGCTCACCGACCGCCCGCCCGTCACCTCCGCCCCCGTCCGGCTGTACGGCTACGCCCACCAGACCGGCGAGCTCGGCCTGCGCCTCGAAACCGGCGAGACGAGTGGCTTCTCGAACAAGGCCCTGCTGCTGCGCTGGTCCCTGCCCGTCGAGGGCTGCTCCGGCGGCCCGGTCGTCGACGTGAACCGCGCCGCCGTCATCGGGGTCAGCAAGGGCAGCAACGCGCGCGAGGGCGCCGCCGCCCCGGTGACCCTGCTGCGCGAGCTCTTCGACGTCCAGGACGGCGAGCTGCTGCACGAGGTGCTGCGGGCCCACGACCGCTACCACTTCACCGCGCAGACCGGTTCGGGGAACACCTGGGTCGACGCCGAGACGCGGGCCTGGCCCGCCACCGCGCGCGGGGTCAGCCCCGTCCAGCTGAACCAGCTCTACGGCCACCTCGCCGAACTCCCGCGGCCCACCGGCCCCGGCGAGGTCATGGCCCTCGTCGACGAGGTCAAGGACCGGGTCACGGAGGACGAGTTCCAGGACGTCCTGGAGACCGACGCCCGTTCGTGGACCGACGGAGTGGTCCGGCTCCACCAACTGCACGCCCCGCAGCGGCCGGACGGCCCCGCCGCCGGCGACCTGGGGATCGACGCCGTCCTGCTGTACGCGGCCCACCTCGTGCGCCACCTCACCGGGCGATACGGCCCCGGGCCCGCCGTCCGGGCGCTGAGCGCCTGGACGTACAACGAGTCCGGCCACGCCCGAGCGCGCATCCGCAAGGACATCAGGGCCCTGCTCGACCCCGCGGCACCGCGCCCCGGCGCCGACCCCGAGCGGGAGCCGCGCGCCCGCGCCGACGTGCGCATCGAGATCGACCCCGTGCCCTACAGCGACCCGCCGCGCTACACCTGGCAGGTGCTGCTCCTCTTCGACGGCCGCACCATGAACGCCGTGCGCGCCGGCACGGAGGGAGTGCGCCCCGGCGAGCTCGAGGAGGCGCTCCGCGGCCCGCTCGCCCAGGCGCTCGGCCTCGGCGACCGGGGCGAGCACCTCGCCGGCGTCGAAGCCGTGCTGCCGCGCGAGCTGTTCGACCTGCCCGTCGACACCTGGCGGCTCGCGCCCGACGAACCCTTCGGCGAGGGCTCGCTGCCGCTCGGCCGACGGCGCACGGTGGTCATCCGCGACCGGCACCGCGGCCACCGCGAGCCCTCCCCGGAATGGCGTCAGCGCCGGCGCGGCTGTGAGACGGGGCCGCTGCGCGCCGTGCCGCTGCGCGCCGAGGTGCTCGCCCCGGGCGCGGAGGACGGGCACGCCCCGCACCGGCGCAAGGAGAGCCAGAACGCCGTGTACGCGCGCCTGCGCGAGGCGGAGGGCGGCAGCGTGCCGGTCTACTGCGGGCCGGTCGGCAGCGGCGACGGCCAGCGCGCGATGGAGGCCGCGCTCGCCGCCGGGCATCCCGTCGCGCTGTGGCGCCACTCGGCCCGCGAGCACGCCGACTGCGCCGAGTTCCACAAGCGGGCCGGCGAGCTCCTCGCGGTCGTCGACGGCGCCGAGGGCCTGCACGGGCCCGTGCGCGCGCTGCGGTTACGCACCGGCGACACGGAGGCCGACCCGCGCGACCGGGCCGAGCACGCCTGGGCCGAGGGCCTGGCCGTCCTCTGCGATCCGCCGGACCGGCCACCGCACGACGCGCCCCTGCTGGGCCCGCTGTTCCTCGGCGAGGACGACCCGGGCGGTGACCGGTGACCCGCCCCTCGAACTCGACTTCGCCACGAACGGACCGGTTTGAGCGTCGGCAGACCGGTGCGGCGAGCGGTACGGTCGACGCGCCCGGCGAAGTCACCCGTGTGTCAGCGGCCAGGAGGGGGCAGGCGTGAACGATTGGCGGATCTACCGTGGTGCCGGTCATCCGCACGAGGAGATACGGCGGTTGCCCCCGCCGCCGCCCTGGCGCGACTTCTCCGCGGGCGGCGCCGACGACACCCTGGCCGGCTCGGACCGGCGGCTCGGGGTGCGCCGCCGGCTGGTGCAGAACCACCACCCCAGGCCCGCCGAGACCGACGCCGTCAACGCCGCGCTGTACCTGCGCCGGCCGCTCCTGGTCACCGGCAATCCCGGTACCGGCAAGTCCACGCTCGCCCACGCCGTCGCCCACGAGCTGGGCCTCGGCCGGGTGCTCCGGTGGCCCATCGTCAGCCGCTCGACCCTGCAGGACGGGCTCTACCGCTATGACGCCATCGGCCGCCTCCAGGACGTGCAACTGGAACGTGCCCGCGCCGACGCCGCGGGCACGGCCGCGAGCCCGGCCGGCATCGGCTCGTACCTGCGGCTCGGCCCGCTCGGCACCGCCCTGCTGCCCTCCGAACTGCCCCGGGTGCTGCTCATCGACGAGCTCGACAAGAGCGACCTCGACCTGCCCAACGACCTCCTGAACGCCCTGGAGGAGGGCGAGTTCGCCATCCCCGAGCTGGAGCGGCTCGCCGACCGCGAGCCAGTGGTGGAGGTGCTCACGGACGACGGCCGCAAGGTGCCGGTGTACGGGGGCCGGATCCGCTGCACCACCTTCCCGTTCATCGTGCTCACCTCCAACGGCGAGCGCGACTTCCCGGCCGCCCTGCTGCGCCGCTGCATCCGCCTGGAGCTCGAAGCGCCCGGCGAGGAGCAGCTGTCGGCCATGATCGAGGCCCATCTGGGGCCGGACGCGGCGGCCGCCGAGCCCGGACTCGTCGACCGCTTCCTGGACCGCGAGCCCGGCGAGGTCATCGCCACCGACCAGCTGCTCAACGCGCTCTATCTGACCCAGCACGCCCCCCGCACCGAGCGGGTGACCCGGGAACGCATCGCGGACATGCTCATGCAGCCGCTCGATCAGCCGAGGTGATGGCCGGATGCACCGGACCCGCCGGATGCAGCTGGAAGAACTCACCCGCAGACTGCGGGCCGCCGGGCAGGACCTGACGGCCGAGGAGGTCGCGGACGCCGTCTGGCTCGCCCAGTGGCTGCCGCGCGCCGACCCGGAGGTCCGGGCGGGCGATCCGGTGCCGGGCCCGCCGCTGTCCGCCGGGCCCGGACAGCACGGCGACTCCGGCCGTACGGGCGGCGCCGCGGGCCCCGGACCCGCCGACCACCGTCGAGATCCGGCCATCGGCGACACCGTCCCACCCGACGCGTCCGACCCGGAGGGCCCGGCCGTCACGCCCGCCCGGCGCCCCGAGACCGTCGACCTCCGGCTGTCCGGCGGCGCACGCCCGCGCACCGGCGCCGGCATCGGCGCCGCCCTGCCCGTCCGCGCGCCCGGCGCGAACGCCCTGCCCGGACTCCTCGGCCTGCAGAAGGCGCTGCGCCCGCTGCGCCGTTACGCCACCGGGCTGCCCGTCCGGCCCGGCGAGGGCCGGCTCGACGAGGAGGCCACGGCCGAGCACAGCGCCGCCTCCGGCATCCTCACCCCCGTACTGCGCCCCGCCGCCGCCCCGCGTCCCGACATCCAGCTGCTCATGGACACCGGGCCCGCCATGGGCGTCTGGCAGCGGATGGTCGAGGAACTGCGCCAGGCGTGCCAGCAGTCCGGCGCCTTCCGCGACGTCCAGGTCCACCGGCTGCACGACACCGGCGAAGGCCCGCCGCTCGTCACCACCACCTCGGACCGCGACGGCCACCCCAGGCTCCGCCCCGCCGACCAGCTGCACGACCCCACCGGCCGCCGCCTCACCCTCGTCGTCAGCGACTGCGTCGGCCCGCTCTGGCAGCGCGGCGCCGCCCAGCAGCTCATCACCCAGTGGCCCCGGCACTCCCCGCTCGCCCTGGTCCAGCCGCTGCCGCCGCGGCTGTGGGCCCGCACGGCGCTGCCGGTCGAGCCCGGCACCCTGCTGCGGCCCGCCACCGCCGGCGGCCAGGTCCGCTTCGAGCCCGACGAGGAGGTGTGGGAGCCCGTCGCCGCCGAGCCCCGGGCCGTGCCCGTGCTCACCCCCACCCCCGAGGCCTTCGCCTCCTGGGCGCGGCTGCTCACCGGGCACGGCGGGGGAGCGGTCCGCGGCTGGGCCGCCAGCATCGGCCCCGCGCCGGCGCGGACAGCGGACGTACGGACGCCGGGCGCCGCCCGGCGCGGCGACGACGAACTCCTGCGCGCCTTCCGCGCCGGAGCCTCCCCCGGCGCGGTCCGGCTCGCCGTCCATCTCGCCGCCGCCCCGCTCGCGCTGCCCGTCATGCAGCTCGTGCAGCGCGCGATGCTCCCCGACACCGGCCCCATGGAGCTCGCCGAGGTGCTGCTGAGCGGCCTCCTCCGCCGCCTCCCCGGGCCCGTCCCGTACCCCTGCTACAGCTATCCGCCGGCCGTGCAGGAGCACCTCCTCGGCTCGCTCGACCGGGGCGCCGCCGCGCTCGTGCTCAAGCACTGCTCCGAGTTCGTCGAGCGCCACTTCGGCCAGGGCATGCGCAACTTCCCGGCCCTCGCCGCCGCCCGCCTCGCCGGGCACGGAGCCGACGGCGCCACCGACGAGGAGGCGGCCGCGGCGACCGGACCGGGAGAGGAGCCCGACCAGCCGGCGGGCGCCGCCTCCGAGCTGTTCGCCCGCATCCCCGCCCGCGTGCTGCGCTTCTACCAGCCCGACCTCGTCACCCCCGAACCCCTCGCCGCCGCCCGCCGGCTGCTCGCCCAGTGGCGCGGCCAGTCCGACCCGTCGCTGCTCACCACCGCCCGCGAGATGGCCGAGGCCGCGCTCGCCGGCCAGGGCCCCGACGGGCCGCCCGGCGGACCCGAGGACACCGTGGGCGCCCGGCTCGTCCTCGGCCAGGTGCTGTACGCGCAGGCCGGCACCGCCGCCGTACGGGACCGGGGACAGCGCGAGGAGCTGCTCACCCGGGCCCTCGCCGAGCTCCAACGGGCCGCCGAGGCCGCCCGGCCCGGCGGCGCCGACTGGGCCGAGGCCCGGCTCGAACAGGCCGCCGCCCTGCACGCCCTGTGGCGGCACACCGGCGACCCGGCCCGCCTCGACGCCGCCGTCGCCGTGCTCGCCGGGGACCCGGCCGACTGGCCCGAGACCCGTCGCCACGCCCTGCTCGTACGGCGCGGGCGCCTCCTCCTCGCCCGGGGTGCGCGCGGCGACGGGCCCGGGGCGGTGGCCGCGTTCAGCGCCGCGCTCGCCCTCGACGAGTCCGGGCCCGTGCTGCTCGACCTCGCCGACGCCCTGCACCTCGCGGCGGCCGCTCCCGCGACCGTGGCCGACGCCCTCGACCGGGCCGAACCGCTGCTCGGTGACTCCACCGCGCTCCGGCTGCGCTGGACCAGCGCCCGGGCCCGCCTCCACGACGTCACCGGCGACGGACCCGCCGCCGACGCGGCGTACGAGACCGCCACCCTGCTCACCCCCGCCGAGGGCGAGCAGCGCGGCCGGCTGCTCCTCACCTGGGGCGAGTCCCTGCTGCGGCGGGCCGCCGCCGGCAGCGGCACCGAGCCCGTCGACCGCGCCGAGTCCGTGCTGCGCGAGGCCCTCACCTGTCTGCCCGCCGACGCCACGGCCCGCGGCCGGGCCCGGGTGCTGATCGGCAGCGTGCTCGCCCTGCGCTACGACCGGGCCGGCTTCCTGCCCGACCTCTTCGAGAGCCGACACCTGCTCGACCAGGCCGTCCGCGCGGCCGACGGGCCCGCCGAGCGCGCCGAGGTGTGGCTGCAACTGGGCTGGGTGCGGCTCCAGTTGAGCGAGGTCGCCCGGGACGGCCGGCTGGCCGACGCGCTCACCGCGTACCAGCGCGCCGCGGAGGACAGCCACACCGCGCACGGCGACACCCCGGGCACCCGCACCCTGGCCCGCGCCCTGCACGCCCAGGGCGCGGTGCTGTACCTGATGGGGCGCGCCTTCGGCGCCAGGACCGCGCTCGCGGCCGCCGCCGAGCAGTGGCGACGGCTCGACGGCGCGCTGCGGGAGGTCGACTGGGCGGACGTGGAGCGGACCCGGGCGCTGCTCGCCGAGGTGGGCGCCGGCTCCCGCACCCCGTCGGACCGCCTGCCCCGCGAACTCTCCCGCGAGGAACGGCGCCGGATCGCGCCGCCCTGGTGGGAGTGGCGCGACGCGGAGGCGGAGCGGCTGGATAACGGGGGCGCACATGGGCGCAGTTGAGTCGAACGGGTTTCTGACTTCAGGCCGTCGGGAAGAACCGCTCCGCCGCTACGACCGTGGGGGACAAGGGTCGGTGAGGAGGAGCCGAGGGTGTTGGAGCACATGGAGTGGGTGGCCGGCGTCGACAGGGCCGACGGACGGCCTCGGCGCCTGCCGGATCTCACCGGCGTGGACCTGCGGACCCTGCGCTTCATGGACGATCCGGACCTCGCCGCGGCCGTCGAGCGGGTGCTCTGGCAGACGCAGGACCTGTCCGACTCCTGGCTGGAGGAGGCCGGGGAGAAGGCCCGCGACTGACCTCCGGTGGGACGGCCCGACCGACCGGTCGTTTCCGGCCAGATGTCCGTCGAGGTGGGCAGGGGGGCAGGAGTGAACGCCGTGCCCCTGTCCGCGGCCGCCTTCGCCCGACTGGCCAGGACCAGCCCCGATCCGGCCGGACTCGCCCTTCTGGGCTCCGCCCTGCACACCCGGCGGCTGCTGCTCCTCAAGGCGCTCCTGGTCCGGGTCCACCGACTCCGCGCCGAAGTCGAACCGGGCGCGCTCGGCCGCTTCGAGCGCTCCTGGGAACTGCTCGAACGGGTCGAGCGGCGGCGTCCCGCCGCGGTCCGTGACGTCCTCGACTACCCGACCACCGGGGCCTGGCTGGCCGGTGCGCTCACCGAGCCCGCCGGGCCGGGCCTCGACCGGCACCTCGCCCGTCTCGACGCCCTCGCGGCCACCGCGGCCCTGCGCTGCGCCGGCCCGCTCGACCTGACCGTCGAGACCCCGGACGGCCTGCTCTCGCTGCCCGGCGTGGGCCGGCTGCGGCTGGCCGGTGAACGCGTCCGGATCAGCGCGGACGACCGGACCGTACGGTTCCGCCCGGCCGGCGCCCGCCGGGCCGTACCCGCCGTCCTCACCCGCACCGGCCGGGCGGGCGGCGTCCTCACCGGCCACGGGCCCGGCTGGAGCGCGGTGCGCGCGCTGCCCGGCGGCGCCGCACGCCTGGACGACCTCGACCCGTACCGGGTGCCGGCCGGCGCGGGCGGCGCCTTCGTCGGTACCGCGGCCGAGCACACCGACACCGACCACGCCGCCTGGGCCGCGCGCTGGCGCGCCGCCCGCGACCTGCTGCTGCGCACCGACCCCGGCCGGGCGGCCGAGGTGGCCCGCGCGGTCCGGGTGGTCGTCCCGCTCGTCGGGCGCGGGCCCCGGCACCTCGGCGCCACCCTGAGCGCGGCCCCCGGAGCCGTACTGACCTCGCTGCCCGCCGACGGGCCGGGGGCGGCCGAGACGCTCGTGCACGAGCTGCACCACAGCAAACTGGCCACGCTGCACGAGATCGTGCCGCTGTACGGGCCCGGACGGGACGCCGTGCACCAGGTCGGCTGGCGGCCGGACCCGCGGCCCGTCGCCGGCGTGCTGCACGGCGCCTACGCGCATCTGGCCCTGGCCGACCTGTGGCGGCGGGCGGCCACCGCCGACGGCGTGCCGGCGTCCTGGCGGTCCGTCGCCGGGCAACAGTTCGACGACATCCACGATCAGGTGGGTGAAGCGCTGGCGATCCTGCTTGAATCCGATGAACTGACTGCAGAGGGACGGGAGTTCGCGGACCAAATGAGGCAGCATCATGCGAGCCTCGGCGCGGCTCCCCTCGCCGCTGGGTAACACTGTGCCCACGGCACATGACACTGCGTTGCGCGGGAGCGGGACGGGAGACACGACAGATGGCGGAACAGCGGTCGGGCGGTGCGGCGGACGGAGCCAGGAGAGCGCCGGAGCACGTCCTCGTGGTCTTCCCCGGCTATCACCGCCCGTGGGCGACCTGGATCAACCAGCGACTCGACGCGCACGGAGTGCGGGCCAGCCTGCAGCGCTGGGACCCGCCGCGCGAGGTGCCCCTGGAGGACTCGCTCGGCGACCTGCTGCTCGCCCGCGGCCAGGTGCTGCTCGTCCTGGACGACTGGTTCTTCCAGCTCGGCCCCCGTGCGGCCGGCGAGTGGAACGACGTGCTGCGCGGCTTCGTCGCCGCCAACGCCGAGCGCTTCGCCGCGGTCAACCTCACCAACCGGACCCTGCTCCCGGCCACCGCCGTCCTCGAACCCGTCAGCCTGTGGGGCGTCGGCGAGGAGGAGGCCGAGGCCCGGCTGCTCAGCCGGCTCGGCGTCGACCAGGGGCGCACCGCCGGCCGCCGGCTGCCCGCCGGCGCGCACGTCCGCTTCCCGGACACCCCGCCCGACATCTGGGGCGAGATCCCGCGCCGCAACCCGCGCTTCACCGGCCGGGACGAGCTGCTCACCGAGCTGCAGAGGCGGCTCATGGACGCCGAGCGCGGCAGCGCCGCGTGCACCCTGCTCGGCATGTCCGGCATCGGCAAGACCCAGATCGCCGCCGAGTACGCCCACCGCTTCAGCTCCGACTACGACGTCGTGTGGTGGGTCAGCTCCGACGACCGCAACGTGCAGCGCGACCGCTTCGGCGAACTCGCCGCCCAGCTCGGCCTCTCCACCGGCAACGAGCCCGGCGAACGCATCCGCGCCGTCCGCGAGGCGCTGCGCCGGGGCGACCCCCACTCCCGCTGGCTCGTCGTCTTCGACGGCTGGGACGACACCGACGGCGCGAACGTCATGCTGCCCCAGGGCCCCGGCCACGTCCTCGTCACCTCCCGCAACCGCGGCTGGGGCGACTACACCGACGTCCTGGAGATCCCCGGCTTCGACCGCGCCGAGTCGACCGCCTACCTGATGCGGCGCGCCCCGCACATCACCGCGCCCGAGGCCGACGAGGTCGCCGCCGAGTTCGGCGACGTGCCGCTGCCGCTCGTCCAGGCCGCCGCCTGGCTCGGCGAGTCCCGCATGGAGGTCGGCGAGTACCTGCGCATGGTCCGCGACGGACGCATCTCCGCCGTGGACGAGCCGTCCGGCGGCGACGGCATCCCCAACGCCTCCCTCACCTCCTGGTCGATACTGATCAACCGGCTCCGTCGCTCCCAGCCGCAGGCCATCGACGTGCTCAGCCTGTGCGCCTCCTTCGCCCCCGGCCGCATCCCGCTCGGCATCGTCCGCGCCTACCCGCAGGCCGAACTTCCCGAGGACCTGCGCTGGATGGTCACCGACCTAGCCGCCTGGTCCCGGGCCCTGGACACCCTCGTCAACTACTCCGTGCTCAGCCGCGAGTCCCGCGGCCCGGTCACCGCCGGGGAGATGGTGCCCCATCAGGAGTCCGTCCAGATGCACCGGCTCGTCCACGACATCGTGTCCCGGCTCACCGACGGCGAGCACCGCGACGCCCACCGCAAGGCCGTCCGCAGCCTGCTCGCCGAGGCGGACCCCGGCAACCCGCTGGACAGCCGGAACTGGCCCCGCTACGCCGAACTGCTGCCGCACCTGGAGCCCTCCGGGGCCCTGGCCAGCCGCAACCCGCGCGTGCAGACCGCCGTGCTCAACTGCCTGCGCTACTGCTTCCGCAGCGGCGAGTTCCGGGCCGGCATCCGGCTCGCGGAGCGGATCCGGGAGAACTGGTCCACCTTCATGGACCCGGTGAGCCCCGAGATGCAGGAACTCACCAGCCAGGAGAGCTACATCCTGCGCCGCTACGGACGCTTCCGGGACGCCTACCAGCTCGACCTCGCGCTGCGCGCCCGACTCGAGGAGGCGGAGACCCCCGACCCGCTCGCCGCCTTGCGCTCGGCCGTCTCCATCGCCAGCGACCTCCGCTACCTCGGGCAGTACCAGGAGGCGGAGCGGATGCAGCGCGAGGTGCTCGCCGAGGCCCAACGCCTGCTCGGCGACAACGAGTTCCTCACCCTCGTCGCCGGGAACAACCTCGGCATCGCACTGCGCCTGCTCGGCCGCTACAAGGAGGCGTACGAGCAGGACATCGCCTGCCTGGCCCGTTCGGAGAACGTCCTCGGCGCCCGGCACTCGCAGACCCTCGTCATCGGCAACAACGTCGCCCAGGACCTGCGGCTGCTCGGCGCCTACCGCGAGGCGCTGGCCCGCCAGGAGGCCAGCGTCCGCGTGCACGTCCGGATCCTCGGCCCCCAGCACCTGCAGACCCTCTACGCCCGCACCCAGCTGGCCCTGTGCCGGCGCCGAGAGGGCGGCTTCCAGCAGGACCTCGGCGCCACCATGGCCAGCCTGCTCGAACAGCTGGAGCAGGTGCACGGCCGCACCCACTACGTGACGCTCGCCTCCATCAACAACTACGCCAACTACCTGCGCGAACACGGCGACCTCGACCACGCCCGGGAACTCAGCCACGAGGCCGAGGCCGGTTACCGCGCCCTCCTCGGCCCCGCCCACCCCGTCGCCACCGGAGTCCTCGCCAACACCGCCCTGGTCCTGCAGGCGTCCGGCGAACGCGCCGACGCCCTCGCCATCCTGGAGGCCGCGCTCGCCGGTCTCACCGCCTCCCTCGGCCCCGACCACCCGTGGGTCCTCGGCTGCGCCCTCAACGCCTCCGCGGCCCGCAACTTCAACGGCCGGGTCGCCGACGCCGCCGAGCTCAGCCGGGACACCCTGCGCCGGGCCCGGCACACCCTCGGCAACGAGCACCCGCTCACCCTGTCCTGCCAGGTCGCGCTCGCCACCGACCTGCGCGGCCTCAGGGAGAACGAGGAGGCGGGCAAGCTGGAGGAGGACGCCCTGCTGACCCTCACCCGGACGCTGGGCGCCCAGCACCCGCACACGCTGTCGGCGCGGCAGCGGAACCGGCCGTACTGGGACTTCGAGGCCAACCTGGGCTGACAGCCCGTACGAAGGCAGGAGACGCCGGAGGCCCGGCACCCCGAGTGGGGTGCCGGGCCTCCGGTCGTACGACTCCGTACGACTTCGGTCAGAGCGATCAGGCGTCGAAGACCTCCGCGACCAGCTGCGCCTGCTCCGCCTGGTGGCGCTTGGCCGAGCCGACCGCCGGGGAGGAGGAGTGCGGGCGGGAGATCCGGCGCAGACGCTCGCTCGCCGGGATGTCCGCGCCGACCGCCAGGTCCAGGTGGTCGATCAGGTTGAGCGCGATGAACGGCCAGGCACCCTGGTTCGCCGGCTCCTCCTGGGCCCAGATGTACTTCGCGGCGTTCGGGTACTTGGAGATCTCGGCCTGCAGCTCGGCACCCGGCAGCGGGTACAGGCGCTCCAGACGGATGATCGCGGTCTCCGTGTCACCGCGCTTCTGCCGCTCGGCCTCCAGGTCGTAGTAGACCTTGCCGGCGCAGAAGACGACCTTGCGGACGTCGGCCGGGTTGACGGTCGAGTCGCCGATCACCGGGCGGAAGCCGCCGGTGGTGAACTCCTCCACCTTCGACGCCGCGGCCTTCAGACGCAGCATCGACTTCGGGGTGAAGACGATGAGCGGCTTGTGGTGCGGGTTGTGGACCTGCCAGCGCAGCAGGTGGAAGTAGTTCGACGGCAGCGTCGGCATGGCGACCGTCATGTTGTCCTGCGCGCACATCTGCAGGAAGCGCTCCGGGCGGGCGGACGAGTGGTCCGGGCCCTGGCCCTCGTAGCCGTGCGGCAGGAGCAGGGTGACGCCGGAGGTCTGGCCCCACTTCTGCTCGGCCGAGGAGATGAACTCGTCGACGACGGTCTGCGCGCCGTTGACGAAGTCACCGAACTGGGCCTCCCAGATCACCAGGGAGTCCGGGCGGGCCAGCGAGTAGCCGTACTCGAAGCCCATCGCCGCGTACTCGCTGAGCATCGAGTCGTAGACGTTGTAGTGGGCCTGGTCCTCGGCGAGGTACAGCAGCGGGGTGTAGTCCTCGCCGGTCTCCTGGTCGACGAGCACCGCGTGGCGCTGGCCGAAGGTGCCGCGGCGGGAGTCCTGGCCCGACAGGCGGACCGGGGTGCCCTCCATCAGCAGGGAGCCGATGGCGAGGGTCTCGCCGAAGCCCCAGTCGATGGTGCCGTCGTCGATCGAGGCCGCGCGGCGCTGCAGCTGGGGCAGCAGACGCGGGTGGACCGTGACCTGCTCCGGGATGTTGACCTGCGACTCGGCGATCCGCTTCACGACCTCCTGGGAGATCGCGGTGGTCACGGAGACCGGGAAGTCGGGCTTGGCGTCCGGGACCTGGGCCTGGGTCGGCGCCGCGGTGGCCTCGCGGACCTCGGCGAAGACCTTCTCCAGCTGGCCCTGGAAGTCCTGGAGCGCCTGCTCGGCCTCTTCCAGGGTGATGTCGCCGCGACCGATGAGCGACTCGGTGTAGAGCTTGCGCACCGAACGCTTCTTGTCGATCAGGGTGTACATCTGCGGGTTGGTGAACTGCGGGTTGTCGCCCTCGTTGTGACCGCGGCGGCGGTAGCAGATGAGGTCGATCACGACGTCCTTGTTGAACGTCTGGCGGAACTCGAAGGCGAGCCGCGCCACGCGGACGCACGCCTCCGGGTCGTCGCCGTTCACGTGGAAGATCGGCGCCTCGATCATGCGGGCCACGTCCGTGGCGTACATGGAGGAACGCGAGGCCTCGGGGGCCGCGGTGAAGCCGACCTGGTTGTTGATGACGACGTGGACCGTGCCGCCGGTGCGGTAGCCGCGCAGCTGCGACATGTTGAGCGTCTCGGCCACGACGCCCTGGCCCGCGAAGGCCGCGTCGCCGTGCAGGGCGATCGGCAGGACGGTGAAGTCCGTGCCCGCCTTGCCGATGACGTCCTGCTTGGCGCGGACGACACCCTCGACGACCGGGTCGACCGCCTCCAGGTGGGAGGGGTTGGCGACCAGGGAGACCTTGATCTGCTCGCCGTCGAGACCGGTGAAGGTGCCCTCGGCGCCCAGGTGGTACTTGACGTCGCCGGAGCCGTGCATCGACTTCGGGTCGAGGTTGCCCTCGAACTCGCGGAAGATCTGCGCGTACGACTTGCCGACGATGTTCGCGAGGACGTTCAGGCGGCCGCGGTGGGCCATGCCGATGACGACCTCGTCGAGGCGGGACTCCGCCGCGGAGTCGATGACCGCGTCGAGCAGCGGGATGACCGACTCGCCGCCCTCGAGCGAGAAGCGCTTCTGGCCGACGTACTTGGTCTGCAGGAAGGTCTCGAACGCCTCGGCCGAGTTCAGCCGGCGCAGGATGCGCAGCTGCTCCTCGCGCTCCACACGGGCGTGCGGGCGCTCGACGCGGTCCTGGATCCACTTGCGCTGCTTCGGGTCCTGGATGTGCATGAACTCGATGCCGGTGGTGCGGCAGTACGAGTCGCGGAGCACGCCGAGGATGTCGCGGAGCTTCATCATCGACTTGCCGGCGAAGCCGCCGACCGCGAACTCGCGCTCCAGGTCCCACAGGGTGAGGCCGTGCTCGGTGATGTCCAGGTCGGGGTGCTTGCGCTGCTTGTACTCCAGCGGGTCGGTGTCGGCCATGACGTGGCCGCGGACCCGGTAGGAGTGGATCAGCTCGAAGACGCGCGCGGCCTTGGTGACGTCGTCGTCGTGCGAGGCGTCGATGTCCCGGAGCCAGCGGACCGGCTCGTACGGGATGCGCAGCGACTTGAAGACGTCGTCGTAGAAGCCGTCCTCGCCGAGGAGGAGGTTGGCGACGATGCGGAGGAACTCGCCGGAGGCCGCGCCCTGGATGACCCGGTGGTCGTAGGTCGAGGTCAGGGTCATGACCTTGGAGATGCCCAGCTTGTTCAGGGTGTCCTGGGAGGTGCCCTGGAACTCGGCCGGGTAGTCCATGGAGCCGACGCCCATGATGACCGACTGACCGGGCATCAGACGCGGCACGGAGTGGACGGTGCCGAGGCCGCCGGGGTTGGTCAGGGAGACCGTGACGCCGGAGAAGTCCTCCATCGTCAGCTTGCCGACGCGGGCCCGCTTGACGATGTCCTCGTACGCCTGCCAGAACTCGAAGAAGTTGAGCGTCTCGGCCTTCTTGATGCCGGCGACGACGAGCTGGCGGTCGCCGTTCGGCTTCACCAGGTCGATGGCCAGACCGAAGTTGACGTGCTCCGGCTTCACCAGGGTCGGCTTGCCGTCCTTCTCCGCGAAGGAGTAGTTCATCGACGGCATGGCCTTGATCGCCTGCACCATCGCGTAGCCGATGAGGTGGGTGAAGGAGATCTTCCCGCCCCGGGCGCGCTTCAGGTGGTTGTTGATGACGATCCGGTTGTCGAAGAGCAGCTTCACCGGGACGGCGCGGACGGACGTGGCCGTCGGCACCTCCAGCGAGGCGTTCATGTTCTTCGCGACCGCGGCGGCGGGGCCGCGCAGGGTGATCAGCTCGGGGCCGGCGGGGGCCTCGGCGGCGGGCTTCGCGGCGGCGGCCGGCTTCGCCGGGGCCGGGGCGGCCGGAGCGGCCTTCACCGGAGCCGGAGCGGCGGCCGCGGGCTTCGCCGGGGCGGGGGCGGCCGGGGCGGCCGGGGCGGGCACGGCGGCGGCAGGTGCGGCCTGTGCGGGGCCCGCCTGCGGCGCGGCCGGCGCGCTCGGGGTGGTGGCGGCCGGGGCGGCCGGGGTCTCCGGTGCTCCGGGCTTGTAGTCGGCGAAGAAGTCCCACCAGGCACGATCGACCGAATTCGGGTCCTGGAGGTACTGCTGGTAGATCTCGTCGACGAGCCACTCATTGGCACCGAAGGCGGCTGCGGGGCTCACGCCCTGCCCGTCTTGGTCGGCCGGGGAGCTCGGGGTACTGGGGGACTGAGACGACACGGCGGCAACCGCCCTCTTCCGCTTCGCAAGGTGATGGACAGCGGAAATAAAGGCTACGCCTCCCTGGCCGGGAGGTGCAGGCCAGGCACTCCAACGTCGCGCAAGTCACACTTGACGAGGTGTTTCGGGGTCGTGAATGGCGGGAAACAACCGTGGTTCTGCGTCGGTCAGGGTACGGGAAAGCGCGGCTACGGCCCTGTTCAGCCGCATCCCTGACCACGTACCCGTCCACGTACACGCAGAACGAGTGCTTCCGGTTCGAACCCTACGTCAATCCCGCGGCGGAAGACTGCCCGGAAGAGTGAGTCTGATGCGGCAGCCGCGTGACGATTCGGCCACTCCGATGTGACCGCCGTGCAGATCGACCGCCCAGCGGGCGATCGCGAGCCCCAGACCGGTGCCGCCGTCGCTGCCCGGGCCCTGCTGGGCCGGGACCGTGCCCCGGTTGAACCGCTCGAAGACCTTGTGCCGCTCCGCCTCCGGGATGCCCGGGCCCTCGTCCGCGACCTCCAGGTCCACGCTGTCCGGATACGGGCCCCGGCGCGCCCGCACGGTCACGCGTCCGTGCGGCGGGGAGTGCTTCACCGCGTTGTCGATCAGGTTCGCCATGACCTGGTGCAGCCGCTCCGCGTCCGCGTGCGCGGTCAGCTCGGGCGGCGACACGTCCAGGTGCAGATGCACGTCCGTACGGCGGTGCAGGCCCGACGTGGAGGAGAGCCCGCGCTGGGACGCGGCCAGGTTCGCCTCGCGCAGGATGCCCGAGAGGTAGGGCCACACCTCGAAGCGGCTGCGCCGGAGCGTGACGACACCGTTGTCGAGTCGTGACAGGTCGAGCAGCGTCTCCACCAGCCGGCCGAGCCGCTCGGTCTGCTTCAGGGCCGTCCGCATGGTCTCCGGATCGGCGGCGGAGACGCCGTCGACGACGTTCTCCAGGAGCGCGCGCAGCGCCGCGATGGGTGTGCGCAGCTCGTGCGAGACGTTCGCGACCAGCTCCTTGCGGTGCCGGTCCACGGCCTCCAGGTCGTCCGCCATGCGGTTGATCGTGGAGGCCAGGTCGCCCAGCTCGTCGCGGCGGTCCGCGCCGCGCACCCGGCGGCTGAAGTCGCCGCGCGAGATCGAGCCGGCGACGTGGTTCATCTCGTCCAGCGGGGCGGTCAGGGACTGGGCCACGAACTGCGTGATCAGCAGCGTGGCGATCATCGCGAAGATCGTGATGTAGCGGAACTCGGTCGAGGTCCGGATCGCCACGAGGGCGAGCCCCGAGGTCAGCAGCACGGCGCCGACCACCAGGGTGCCCAGCTTCGTCTTGATCGATATCGCTATCCGCCGCCGGCCGCCGCCCTGGTCGTCGTGCCGGTCGTTCTCCCGGGCCCCCCGCCCCGCCCGGCTCACGGCGCCGGGGTCTCCAGCGCGTAGCCGACGCCATGGACCGTGCGGATCCGCTCGGCCCCGATCTTCCGGCGCAGCGCCTTGATGTGGCTGTCCACGGTCCGGGTGCCGGAGGCGTCCGCCCAGTCCCACACCTCGGCGAGCAGCTGCTCGCGCGAGAGCACGGCCCGCGGGGTGTTCGCCAGGCAGACCAGCAGGTCGAACTCGGTCGGCGTCAGGTGCACGTCCTCGGCCCTGACCCGGACCCGCCGCTGCGCGTGGTCGATCTCCAGCTCGCCGAGCCGCAGGATCCCGCTGCGCGGGGTCGCCGCCGCGAGCGCGGCCCGCTCCACCCGGCGCAGCAGCACGTGCACCCGGGCGGCCAGCTCGCGCATCGAGAACGGCTTCGTCATGTAGTCGTCGGCGCCGACGCCGAGGCCCACCAGCATGTCGGTCTCGTCGTCACGCGCGGTGAGCATCAGGACCGGCACGGGCCGCTGGGCCTGCACCCGGCGGCACACCTCCAGGCCGTCGAAGCCCGGCAGCATCACGTCGAGCACCATCAGGTCCGGCTGCCACGCCTCGGCGGCGTCCACGGCCGCCGGGCCGTCGCCGGCCGTCTGCACCAGGAAGCCCTCGGCGCGCAGCCGGGCGGCGATGGCGTCCACGATCGTGGCGTCGTCCTCGACGACGAGGACTCTGCGCTGGGCCCCTGGAGTCGTCGCACCGTGGTTCGTGGTGTGTGTCTGCTCCATTGCCCCGCCTCGCGTCGCCGATGTCGGTGCAGCAGCCTAGGGGCAACCGCCGCGTCAAGGCTACGCAGGCGATCCCGCCGGCCGGACGGCGAGGTGGACCACGTCGGGGACGCCCCGGGCAACCGGGACCTCTTCGGTCCGTACCCCGCTGAATCCGGCATTCCGCAACGACTCTTCGAAATCGGCGGAGGGCCGCGCCGACCACACGGCGAGGATTCCGCCGGGGTTCAGACGGGCCGCGCAGACGGCCAAACCCTCGGCGGAATAAAGGGATTCGTTGTCCTCGGTGACCGTCCAGTCGGGACCGTTGTCGATGTCCAGACACAGGGCGTCGTAGGTGTCGGTGGTGGTGCGCAGGTGCGCCACGAGGTCCGTGTGCAGGATCACGGTGCGCGAATCGGCGAGCGCCGCACCGGAGATGGCCGAGAGTGGACCCTTCCGGTGCCAGTCGATGATCGCGTCCTCACGCTCCGCGACCACGATCCGGCCCCAGCGCGGGTCGGCGGCGGCGTGCGCGAGCGAGAAACCGACGCCGAGCCCGCCGATGAGGACGGACGGCGCCGCCGGGCACGACGGGCCGGACAGCGCGCCCAGGGCGGCGTCGACGAGCAGGCGCTCCGAGCGGCCGTCGGACGTGTCCATCAGGAACGTTCCGTTGGCGATGATCTCGTAGTGCGTCACGTCGTCCGTGTCGCGCCGCCGCAGGACGACTTCTCCGTACGGGCCCTCACGGCGTTCGAGGGTGACGGGGCTGCTCATTGCTCACTCCGTGGCTCGCTTGTACGTGGCTGTCTCCCGCCCATCCTCGGAGGGTGCGGGCGGCCGGGACAACCGCTTAACGAGCCTCGTGCGTGACGTAGTGCTCGATCCGGCCGAGCGTGCGGCGGGCGTCCACCCGCGTGCCGTAGGTGCGGTCCCAGGTGATCGGGGCGACCGTGATGTGGCCCTTGTCGAGCAGCCAGGTCGAGTCGGCGTCCGCGCGGCCCTCGGCGCACTCGCCCGCGCCGCCGCCGTCCACCGGGCACAGGCCGAGCGTGATGTCGAAGGAGTCGCTCGTGCCGCGCCGTTCGTACGCGTGGTGGGCCACGGCCCCGTCGCCGACCCGGGTCCACACCGGGGCCTTCGCGGGCTGTCCGGCGCTGACGTCCGGGTAGTCGACCTTGAGCGCGAAGGCGGAGGTGAGGAGGCCGCGGGTGCGGAGCCCGGCGACGAAACGGGCGCCGAACTCGGCGTTCGCGCGGTAGTTGTCGCGCGGGAAGTACGTGTTGCTCTCGTCGCCCGCGGAGGAGAACGCGACCGCCGGCACGCCCTGGTCGATCGCCGCGACGGCCGCGCCCACGGTGCCGGAGTCGTTGACGTTCGCCGAGACGTTCGGGCCCGAGTTGATGCCCGTGAGCACCAGGTCGGGGCCGTCCTGCCAGCCCGCCTCGGCGCTCAGCCCGCCGCGCAGCGCGAGCTTCACGGTGTCGGCGGGCGTGGCGCTCGGGGTGTCCTTGCCGCACGGCCCGGCCGACAGGCACACGCCGAACACCGCGCCGTGGGCCGGGGCGGCCGCGCAGTCGCCCTCGTACCCGGCGGGCAGCCCGGCGGCGGCGCGGCGCCGCGCGGTGAGCACGCCGCCGTTGCTGACGGCCGTGCCCTTGCCGGACTGCACCTGCCACGGGGCCATCACGACGACGTCGGCGCCGGCGGCGCACATCGCGCGGCGGAGCTCGTACAGGCCGAGGCCGTCGGAGTTGCTCGCCCTGGCGGCCTGCATGGAGTCGTCGTTGGAGAGGAGGACGCGCAGGCCGGCGAGGGGCGCGGCCGAGGGAGCCGCCGGGGTGGTGGCGTGGGCGGTCGCGCCGAGGCCGGTGAGCAGTGCGGCGGCTGCGCCGAGGGCGAGGTACTTGCGCATGGCGGTGCGTCCCTTCAGGTGCATGACACGTAGGGAGGGCGGTCCGGGGCCCGGCCCCCCACGGGCGGGCCCCGGACCGGGCGCGGGGCGCGTCAGGGCGCCCCCCCGCGCCGGGGTGCAACCACGCCGTCGGGGAAAACCCGGTGGTGAGAAACGAAGTGTAATAA
>NZ_JBSGIW010000059.1:0-51103 GCF_053605265.1 Streptomyces sp. NPDC003943
CCCGCTCCCGCCCCCCCCCCCCCCCCCACCGCTGCGCGCGTCTCGCCGCGGCCGATGGGCCGCAGCGACGTCCACATGGCGTGGAAGCTCTGGCTCACGCGGAGGCCTCGTCCTCGGAGCCCTCACGCATCGGGATGCGGACCCCGCGCTCGTCGGCGACCGACTCGGCGATGTCGTAGCCGGCGTCGACGTGGCGGATGACGCCCATGCCGGGGTCGTTGGTGAGCACGCGGCGGACCTTCTCGCCGGCGAGCTCGGTGCCGTCGGCGACGGTGACCTGGCCGGCGTGGATGGAGCGGCCCATGCCGACGCCGCCGCCGTGGTGGATGGACACCCAGGAGGCGCCGGAGGCGACGTTGACCATGGCGTTGAGCAGCGGCCAGTCGGCGATGGCGTCGGAGCCGTCGAGCATGGCCTCGGTCTCGCGGTACGGGGAGGCGACGGAGCCGCAGTCGAGGTGGTCGCGGCCGATGGCGAGCGGGGCGGCCAGCTCGCCGGAGGCGACCATGTCGTTGAAGCGCTCGCCGGCCTTGTCGCGCTCGCCGTAGCCGAGCCAGCAGATGCGGGCGGGCAGGCCCTGGAAGTGGACGCGCTCGCCGGCCATCTTGATCCAGCGGTGCAGGGACTCGTTCTCCGGGAAGAGCTCCAGGATCGCCTTGTCGGTCTTGGCGATGTCGGAGGCCTCGCCGGAGAGGGCGGCCCAGCGGAACGGGCCCTTGCCCTCGCAGAACAGCGGGCGGATGTAGGCGGGGACGAAGCCGGGGAAGGCGAAGGCGCGGTCGTAGCCGGCCAGCTGGGCCTCGCCGCGGATCGAGTTGCCGTAGTCGAAGACCTCGGCGCCGGCGTCCATGAAGCCGACCATGGCCTCGACGTGCCTGGCCATCGACTCGCGGGAGCGCTGGGTGAAGCCGGCCGGGTCCTTGGCGGCGGCGTCGGCCATGTCCTCGAAGGCGACGCCGACGGGCAGGTAGGCCAGCGGGTCGTGGGCGGAGGTCTGGTCCGTGACGATGTCGATGGGCGCGCCCTCGGCGAGCATCTGCGGGAGCAGCTCGGCGGCGTTGCCGAGGAGGCCGATGGAGAGCGGGCGGCGGGCGTCGCGGGCCTCGGTGGCGAGCTGGAGGGCGTGGGCCAGGTTGTCGGCCTTCACGTCCAGGTAGCGGTGCTCGATGCGGCGCTCGATGGCGCGCGGGTCGCAGTCGATGCAGATGGCGACGCCGTCGTTCATGGTGACGGCGAGCGGCTGGGCGCCGCCCATGCCGCCGAGGCCGGCCGTCAGCGTGATGGTCCCGGCCAGGGTGCCGTTGAACTTCTTCGCGGCGACGGCGGCGAAGGTCTCGTAGGTGCCCTGGAGGATGCCCTGGGTGCCGATGTAGATCCAGGAGCCGGCGGTCATCTGGCCGTACATGGTGAGGCCGAGGTGCTCCAGGCGGCGGAACTCCTCCCAGTTGGCCCAGTCGCCGACCAGGTTGGAGTTGGCGAGGAGGACGCGCGGGGCCCACTCGTGGGTCTGCATGACGCCGACCGGGCGGCCGGACTGGACCAGCATGGTCTCGTCCTGCTTGAGGGTCCGCAGCGTGCGCTGCATGGCGTCGAAGGAGCGCCAGTCGCGGGCGGCCTTGCCGGTGCCGCCGTAGACGACGAGCTTGTCGGGGTGCTCGGCGACCTCGGGGTCGAGGTTGTTCTGCAGCATCCGGAGGGCGGCCTCCTGCTGCCATCCCAGGGCGCTGAGTTCCGTACCGCGCGCGGCCCGTACGGGGCGGGGTCCTGACATGGCGATGCCTCCTCGGAGTGGGGATCGGGACACGACACAACATGTGGTCCAGATATTCACATCCTGACCGGCTGAATAGAGTTAGTCAACAGCTGCGCGACGGCTGCGCCCGCGCCGCACCCGGTGGTGCCATGGATCCATGACCGCGACCCTCCGGGAAGACACCCGCGACCAGGCCGTCCGCGCCGCCGTCGAGCAAGGACTCCTCGACCCCGCGCAGCCCGTCGTCGCCCTCCTCGACACCGCCGGCATCCGCGCCGCCGCCACCGCTCTGACCAGCGCTTTCGCCGCCGTCACCGAAGCGCCCGTGCTGCACGCCTTCGCCGTGAAGGCGTGCCCGCTGGTGCCCGTCCTTCGCCTGCTGCACGACGCGGGGCTCGGCGTCGAGGTCGCCAGCCCCGGCGAGCTGGCCCTCGCCCGAGCCGCCGGGGTGCCCGCGGCCCGTACCGTCCTCGACTCCCCCGCCAAGACCACCGCCGAGCTGCGCCAGGCCCTCGCGCTCGGCGTGGCCGTCAACGCCGACAACCTCCAGGAGCTGGCCCGGCTGGACGGCCTGGTCGGCCGGACGCCCACCGCCTCACCGCTCGGGCTCCGGGTGAACCCGCAGGTCGGAGCCGGTTCCATCGGCGCGCTCTCCACCGCGACCGCCACCTCCAAGTTCGGCGTGGCACTGCGCGACGAGGGCGGCCGGGCAGCAGTCGTACAGGCGTATCTGGACCGCCCCTGGCTCACCCGGCTGCACACCCACACCGGCTCGCAGGGCGTGCCGCTCGCCCTCATGGCCGAGGGCGTCGGGGCGGCGTACGCGCTCGCCGAGGAGATCAACACCAAGGCCGGACGGCAGCAGATCGACACCCTCGACATCGGCGGCGGCCTCCCGGTGAACTTCGGCTCCGACGACGACACCACCACCTACGCCGACTACGCGCGGCTGCTCGCCACGACCGTGCCCGGACTGCTCGACGGGCGGTACGCGCTGGTCACCGAGTTCGGCCGCTCGCTGCTCGCCAGAAACGGCCTGATCCTCGCCCGCGTCGAGTACACCAAGACCTCCGGCGGCCGCCCGATCGCCGTCACCCACGCCGGCGTCCAGCTCGCCACCCGTACCGTCTACGCGCCCGAGTCCTGGCCGCTGCGGATCCTCGCGTACGACTCCGAGGGCCGCCCCCGGGCCGGCGAACCGGCCGTCGTCCAGGACGTCGCCGGGCCCGCCTGCTTCGCCGGGGACATGCTCGCCACCGGGCGGGCGCTGCCGCTGCTGCGCCCGGGTGACGTGGTGGCGGCACTGGACACCGGCGCGTACTACTTCGCCCACCACTACGCCTACAACAGCCTGCCCCGGCCCGCCGTGCACGGATTCACCCCGACGGAGGACGGCCGGATCGCCTTCACGACCGTGCGCCGGGCCCAGACCCTCGACGAGATCGTCGCGGAATCGGGCGGCGACCGCCCCGACGCGCTCCTGCGGGACACGGCGGACGGTGCTCCCATGGAGCCATGACAGGACTGGAGCCATGACAGGAACCACCTCCGTGGTCGTGGAGCGCAAGGTCGCCGCCTCCCCCGGGCGGGTCTGGGAGTCGATCACCGACCTGCGCGACCTGCCCCGGGTGCTCTCCTCCGTCGAGAAGGTCGAGGTGCTCACCCCGGGCGTCTTCGGCGTGGGCACCCGCTGGCGCGAGACACGCCGGATGATGGGCCGGGCGGCCACGGAGGAGATGACGGTGACCGTCTGCGAACCGGTCGAGCGGTACGTCACCGTCGCCGACTCGCACGGCATGCACTACGTCTCCGAGCTCTCCCTCGCCCCCGACGGCCCGGCCCTCACCGCCCGGTCCACCACCCTCCGGATGACCTTCACCGCCCGCCCCTCCTACGACCGCCCACCCGGTCTGCTGACCCGGCTGCTCAGCCGGCTCGGCGCGCGGGCGGTGGCGCGGGCGCTCACGAAGGACCTGAACGAGATCGCGCGGGCGGTGGAGCGGCGGGGGTGACCCGGCGGGGGTAAGGGTGTCCTGTCGCAGAGCAGCTGACAGATCGTGGGCCGCTGACCTGCTGGGTTGCCATGTCGTTTGAGAACGCCGCGGGCCGGCGTTCTCAAACGACATGGCTTTCACGGAAGCGCGCTGGTGGTGGGTAAGGGCAGCTCAGCCGCCTCGCTCTTCGGCAAGGCTGCCCGTGGCCGTCCGGAGACGGTGCCGGGCCGCTTCCAGACGTTCGGCGTGGTCGGCGGCGAAGATCCCAGGGAGCGCTTTGTCCAGTGTTCCCGCGATCTTGTGGATCGGGGCCCAGGCGGCCGGATCGTCGACCAGACGGCCGAGATCTGTCATCTGTACTCGCTCCAGCCAGTCCGAGAGGACCAGGGCCTCGTCGGGAGTGAGCTTGATCGTGATGTCGCTCTTCTCCATGACCGGAATCCAATTAGTCGCGCTTGGGCCAGATCGGGCCCTGGTCGGTCCAGATGACGCCCTTGTTGCGGCACAGGCAGAAGGGGTGGCCGATCGGGTCGGTGTAGACCTGCCAGCCGTAGCCGTTGGGGCCGATGAAGTCCTGCCTTAGCGTCGCGCCGAGGTCCAGGACGCGGCGCTGCTCGGACTCGATCTCGTCCACTTCGAAGTCGAGGTGGAACTGCTTGGGGTGCTCGCTGTCGGGCCACTGCGGAGCGCGATAGTCGTCCACCCGGATGAATGCCAGCTCGATCTCGCCGAACTGGATGCCAGCCCAGTCCTCGGAGCTGTCTTCCTTGATCGGACGGCCCGTCACCTCGGAGTAGAAGGCCGCCAACTTCATCGTGTCCGGGCAGTCGATAATGAAATCGGTGAGTCGCAGCATCCCGCGATCTTGTCACAAGCTCACACCCGACTGTCCTGTCGAAGCGCACCTGTCAGCTGACCAGCCGTTGACCTGGCGGTATGCCAGGTAGTCTGAGAAGTCGGCGGCTCCGGGTTCTCAGACCACCTGGCTTTCGAGGAAGTCGCGCTCTCGATGGAGGCAGAACCTCCGGTACGTGCCCTGGTGTCCTACCACGGTGCAAGGTGGCTGAGGCTGATCATGGTCCCGGGCTACCGAGGTTGAACTCGTGGTGTCGTAGGGGATGACCGACTCCAGTACGGTCAGGAGTACAGGATCCAACTCCGCGAGCCCCCGGTCGAGCACGTGTTCATGCCGACACGGTGATGGTCGTCGGATCCCGCGACCAGACACGTCTTCGTCGCCTTGTTCACCAGCTGCCACCCTGCCCCGCCGCCATCATGCAACGTCCACAGCGCCGCCTGGTCCCCGGCGATACAGTCCCGCATCACCGGCACCCCGTTGCGCGCCACCAGACACAGCCGCGCCCCGGCATTCTGCCGCAGCTCCGTCTCCGTCTCCGCGTACGGGGACATCAGCCACGTCTGGTACGCGCCCTCGTTGCACGTCGTCGTGTACGGCCCCCAGTCGGACCGGTAGTCCAGGCACTCACCCACGTCCGCGACGCTCTCGATGTGCACGTACTCCATCGACGTGGCCGCCGCGCTCGCCGGAGCCGTATTCAGCCCCCAGCACAGCACCCCAGCCGCCCCCATGGCTGCGATCTTCTTCAGCATGCGCCCTCCCCAGTGTCGACACACGGCAACCTACCCAGGAGAGGGGAAACGACTACACGGCACGACGGGGGCGTGCGCGAGTGCGACAGTCCCCGCACAACGAAGCCCCCTCCAGGGCCAGGAGGACGGGGCTCAAACCCCACGTACGGGGCAGACGTCGTCGCTCAACGCGCGATGCAGTGAGAATCCGACAGCACGAACGAGAAGCGGTGAGAATCCGACAGGCTCACTGCGACAGGACAGAGGGCAGGCCTGGTTCCGGGCGGTTGTACCACCCACTCGACAAATTCCACTGGAAAATGCCAGAACTCCTGCCCGCGCAGGCGACGTTGAGTAGCGTCACCGTTACTGCCACACGTCCGCACGCCGCGCTCGGGAGGGGATGACGCGTGCCCGGAATCGACGAGTGTCTACTGGAGGCGATGAGCCTGCCGGGGGCACGCGGGGCCTGGCTGGTCGACTGGACCAGTGGACTGGCCCTCGGGGCAGCGGGCGAGTCACCGGTCGGCGACCACGAGACGACGGCCGCGGAGAGCGCCGAACTGGCGCGCGCGGCTGCCGAGTTCGAGTCACCGGACCTGACGGAGGCGACCGGCGGCCCGCCCGTCGAGGACCTGATCGTCACCAACCGCGCCGGCTACCACGTGATCCGCTTCGTGGAGACGGCCTTCGACAGCAGCGTCTTCCTCCACCTGTGGCTCGACCGCTCCGTCGGCAACCTCGCCCTCGCGCGCATCAGGCTCGCCGATCTCGCCGAGAGGCTGGTCCTCGGATGACCGCGATACCGGCCCCGCCCGAGGCCCCGCCCGGAACGGCGCCCCTCGCCGCCCCCGTCTCCCCCATGCTGATCCGCCTCGCCGCCGAGCGGGCCACCGGCGCCCTGCTCCGCGACCACGGCACGCTCTACCTCGTCGACGGCCGGGTGGTGCACGCGGAGAGCCCCAGCGCCCCCGGCGTCGACGTCCTCCTCACCGCGGGCGGGCGGCTGCCCCGCGAGGGCTGGGAGGAGGCCGTGGACCGGGCCGGAGCCCAGGGAGCCGTCGGCCGCTTCCTGGTCGACAGCGGCCGGCTGCACGGCGGCGAGCTGGAGATCTGCCATCTCGGCGCCGTCTTCGACGCGGCCTTCTTCGCCCTCGCGCCCGCCAGCGGCCCGACCCGCTTCCGGTACGGGGTCGGGCACTGGTTCGGCGCGGTGCGGCCGGTCGACACCGGGGCCGTCGAGCGCGAGACCCGGCGCCGGCGCGACCTCCTCGACTCCGTCTGGCCCTACCCCGCCGTCGACACCGCGCCCGTCGTGCCCCGCCCCGCCGCCCCCGGCCAGCCCGTCGGCGCCCGCCAGCGGGCGCTGCTCAGGGCGGCCGACGGCGTCCGGACCCCGGCGGACCTGGCCCGGCTGCTCGGCCGGCCCGCCTTCCACACCCTGCTCGACGTACGGCGGCTCGCCGCGGCCGGCCTGGTCGAGACCCCCTACGAGGCACCGCCGCCCGCACCGCCGCCCGTACCGGCCTGGGTCGGCGCGGCGGCGGCGACCCAGGACCCCGACATCGCCCTGCTCCGCCGGCTCCGTGACGCCCTGGAGGCAGCTCTGTGATGAGGCGTGCTCTGCGCATGCGCGCCGAGAGGAGACAACTGATGACCGCAGAAGCCGACGTGCTCGGCGAGCTGAGACGGCTGCGGGCCCGGCTGCCACAGCTCACCGGGGCGCTCGCGGCCAGCGCCGACGGACTGGTGCTCGCCCAGGACGCCGTGGACGGCGAGGCGGAGAGCGTGGCCGCGCTGACGGCCGCCGCGCTCGGTGTCGGGCAGCGGCTCGCCGACACCACCGGCCAGGGCGGCTTCCGCGAGCTGCTCGTACGCGGCGAGCACGGCTATGTGGCGACGTACGCGGCGGGCGGCTCGGCCGTCCTCACCCTGCTCGCCGAGCCCCGCATCAACGTCGGCCGGCTCCACCTGGAGGCGCGCCGGTCCAGCGCCCGGATAGCCGAGCTGGTCGACGGCGCCCTGGACCGCGGCAACCAGAACTGACCCGTAGAGAAGCCCCACAGAAGCCCCAGAAACGCCCCAGAGAAGAAGGAAGAACCATGGCGAACACCGAGACCTCCCTCAAGGAAGCCGCCCAGATCGAAGGCGCGATCGGCGCCGCGCTCGTCGACTACACGAGCGGCATGGCCCTCGGCACGATCGGCGGCAGCAAGGACCTCGACCTGAACGTGGCCGCGGCCGGCAACACGGACGTGGTCCGCGCCAAGGTCCGCGCGATGGAGATGCTGGGCATCAAGGAGGAGATCGAGGACATCCTGATCACCCTGGGCAGTCAGTACCACCTGATCCGGCTGCTCAGGACCCGCGGCGCGGGCGGCCTCTTCCTCTACCTGGCCCTCGACAAGAACCGCGCGAACCTGGCGATGGCCCGCCACCAGCTGAAGAAGATCGAGTCCGAACTGGAGATCTGATCCCGGCCGGACGTCGGAGGGCCGGGCTCAGTCCACGAACAGGCCGCGGGCGGCCGCCTTCGTGTCGAACTCCTCCAGGCGCGCCTGCGCGTCCGGGAGCTCGTCCGCCATCGCCTCCAGGAGCACCCGGCCGAGCAGCATCGGCGCGCACGCCGTGTCGAAGGCGAGGCCGGTGCCGACGGCGGCCGGGATGAGCAGGTCGCTGTGGGCGGCGACGGGCGCGAAGGCGGACTCGGCGACGGTCACCACGGTGAGCCCGGCCCGGCGGGCGTAGGCGAGCGCGTCCACGACCTCGCGCGAGTGGCGGGGCAGCGCGAAGCAGAGCAGCGCCGAGGCGCCGGCCCGTACGGCCGCGTCGATGCGGTCGTCGAGCATCGTGCCGCCCTCGTCGAGCAGCCGGACGTCCGGGTGGACCTTGCCCGCGAAGTACGCGAAGCCGCGCGCCTGCGAGGACGCGGCCCGCAGCCCGAGCACGGGCAGCGGCCGGGACGCGGCGAGCAGCCGGCCGGCGCGCTCGACGGGCGCGGGGTCGGCGAGCAGCTCGGCGAGGTGCCGGAGGTTCTCGATCTCGCCGAGCACGGCCTGCTGGTACTCGTTGTACGCCGCGGCCTCCTCGGCGGCCGCGGGCACGCTCTCGCGCAGGTGCCGGCGCAGCGCCGGGTAGCCGTCGAAGCCGAGCGCGACGGCGAAGCGGGTGACGGAGGGCTGGCTCACGCCGGCCAGCTCGGCCAGCTCCACGCTGGACAGGAACGGCACGTCGGCGGCGCGCCGCACCATGCAGTGGGCGATCCGCCGCTGCGTCGGCGTGAGCCGCTGCCCTTCGAAGAGCGCCTGCAGCCGTCCGGCCGGGCTGTCGTTCATGCCTGCCGTCCCCCTTCCACCTCACCACCGGCTATTCATTAACCGCGAACTCTGCATGAGCATATGCAGAGGGGCAAGAGCGGGGCGACGGGAAGGACTGCGCGGGGACCGCCGCACCCCCGTTTCCGGGGGGCGGGACGACGGCGGTCCCCGCGGGGGACACGGGCCCGGGTCAGGGCCGGTCCGCGTCCAACGGCGTGGCCTGGAGGTCCGGGAGCCGCTCCGGAGGTCCGTGACGCCGACGGGGACTACTCTGCCGCCGCCTTGTTAAGGGGGTGCTGCGGGTACGTGACGCGCTCGTACCGTTTGCGCGAACGTACCCGCGGCACCTGCCCCGACCCCGAGGGGTCAGTGCTGCTTCGTGCCGCCGCTCGCGGCGAGGAAGGCCAGCAGGTCCTGGCGGCTGACGACGCCGGTCGGCTTGCCCTCGACCAGCACGATCGCCGCGTCCGCCTCACCGAGCACCGACATCAGGTCGGCGACCGGCTCGCCCGAGCCGACCTGCGGCAGCGGGGCGGACATGTGGTCCTCCAGCGGGTCCTCCAGGGCCGCCTTCTGGGTGAACAGGGCGCCGAGGAGCTCGCGCTCCACGACCGAGCCGATGACCTCGGCGGCCATGACGTCGGGGTGGCCGGCGCCCGGCTTCACGATCGGCATCTGGGAGACGCCGTACTCGCGCAGCACCTCGATGGCCTGGCCGACCGTCTCGTCCGGGTGCATGTGGACGAGCGAGGGCACCTCGCCGGACTTGTGGGTGAGGACGTCGGCGACGGTGGCGGAGCTGGTGTCCTCCAGGAAGCCGTAGTCGGCCATCCACTCGTCGTTGAAGATCTTGGACAGGTAGCCGCGGCCGGAGTCCGGCAGCAGCACGACCACGACGTCGTCCGGGCCGAGCTCCTTGGCGACCTCGAGGGCGGCGACGACCGCCATGCCGCAGGAGCCGCCGACGAGCAGGCCCTCCTCCTTGGCGAGGCGGCGGGTCATCTGGAAGGAGTCCTTGTCGGAGACCGCGACGATCCGGTCGGCGACGTTCTGGTCGTAGGCGGTCGGCCAGAAGTCCTCGCCGACGCCCTCGACCAGGTACGGACGGCCGGAGCCGCCGGAGTAGACCGAGCCCTCCGGGTCGGCGCCGATGACCTGCACCTTGCCCTTGGAGACGTCCTTCAGGTAGTTGCCGGTGCCGGAGATCGTGCCGCCGGTGCCGACGCCCGCGACGAAGTGGGTGATCTTCCCGTCCGTCTGCTCCCACAGCTCGGGACCGGTGGTCTCGTAGTGCGAGCGCGGGTTGTTCGGGTTGGAGTACTGGTCGGGCTTCCAGGCGCCCGGCGTCTCCCGGACCAGCCGGTCCGAGACGTTGTAGTACGAGTCGGGGTGCTCCGGGTCGACGGCCGTCGGGCAGACGACGACCTCGGCGCCGTAGGCGCGCAGCACGTTGATCTTGTCCGTGGACACCTTGTCCGGGCAGACGAAGATGCACTTGTAGCCCTTCTGCTGGGCCACGATCGCCAGGCCGACGCCGGTGTTGCCGGACGTGGGCTCGACGATGGTGCCGCCGGGCTTGAGCGCGCCGCTCTCCTCGGCCGCCTCGATCATGCGCAGGGCGATGCGGTCCTTGACCGAGCCGCCGGGGTTGAAGTACTCGACCTTGGCGAGGACGGTCGCCTGAATGCCGGCCGTGACGCTGTTGAGCTTCACCAGCGGGGTGTTGCCGACGAGGCTGATCATCGAGTCGTGGAATTGCACCGTAATCTCCGGGGTCTCCGTAATGGTGCTGCCAGCGTATTCCGTGGAATGCGTAGGCGGTGCCGCTTACGGGGCAGTAGACGGCAAGACGGCTTGTTACACCGCTTGGATGCGACGGACTGGAGGTGACCGTTCCGATGTCCAGAGCGAGGGTGGCGCGGCGGATCGCGGCGGGGGCGGCGTACGGCGGCGGGAGCATCGGACTGCTCGGCGTCGCCGCGGTCGGGGTGCTGCTCGCCGAGGCGGCACTGGCCAGGCGGTCGGTGGGCGGCGGAGTGGCGCCGCTGCCGCCGGGCGCGGACGGGCGTTACGGGCGGGAGTACGGCGGCCCGGAGGAGCCGCTGCGGCTGGCCCTTCTGGGTGATTCCACGGCGGCCGGACAGGGCGTGCGGCGCACCGGGCAGACGCCGGGCGCGCTGATCGCCTCGGGCCTCGCGGCGGTGGCCGAGCGCCCGGTGGACCTGCGGAACGTGGCGCTGCCCGGGGCGCGCTCCGACGACCTGGACCGGCAGGTGTCGCTGCTGCTCTCCGCTCCGTCCGGCGCCCCGGACGTCTGCGTCATCATGATCGGCGCCAACGACGTCACCCACCGGATGCCCGCCACCCAGTCGGTGCGCTGTCTGACGGCGGCGGTGCGGCGGCTGCGCACGGCCGGCGCGGAGGTGGTGGTCGGCACCTGCCCTGATCTCGGCACCATCGAGCCGGTCTACCAGCCGCTGCGCTGGCTGGCCCGGCGGGCCTCCCGGCAGCTCGCCGCCGCGCAGACGATCGTGGTCGTGGAGCAGGGCGGGAGGACGGTGTCGCTCGGCGACCTGCTCGGGCCGGAGTTCGCGGCCAATCCGCGCGAGATGTTCGGCGTGGACAACTTCCACCCGTCGGCCGAGGGGTACGCGACGGCGGCGATGGCGATCCTGCCGACGGTCTGCGCGGTGCTCGGCGTCTGGCCGGAGCCGGACCGGATCGACGTCGCGCGGAACGAGAACTGGCTGCCGGTCGCGAAGGCCGCGGCCGAGGCGGCCCGGGAGGCCGGTACGGAGGTCACGGCGGCCCGGGCGCCGTGGGCGCTGCTCAAGCACCGCAGACGGCGCCGGCTGCCGGTGCCCGGGGTCTCGCTCGTACGGGAGCAGGATGGAGAGAGGGAGACGACCGTGCCCCTCCCCGAGGACGAGGTCGCGACCCCGCGGGACGAGGCCGCCGCGGCACCGGACGAGGCCGCCGCGCCGCGCGACTGAGCGAGCGCTTAGAAAAGAGGTCCGCATCACACGCCGCGGCCGGTGACCCACGCGGTACGTGCAGGTAACTTCCCTTTCTGTCCGCCCACTCCGCACCCTTCTGGAGCCGTGATGCCCGAAGCCGTCATCGTCTCGACCGCCCGCTCGCCGATCGGCCGGGCCTTCAAGGGCTCCCTCAAGGACCTGCGGCCCGACGACCTGACCGCCACGATCATCCAGGCCGCGCTCGCCAAGGTCCCCGAGCTGGACCCGCGCGACATCGACGACCTGATGCTCGGCTGCGGTCTGCCCGGCGGCGAGCAGGGCAACAACCTGGGCCGCATCGTGGCCGTGCAGATGGGCATGGACCACCTCCCGGGCTGCACGATCACCCGCTACTGCTCCTCCTCGCTGCAGACCTCCCGCATGGCCCTGCACGCGATCAAGGCGGGCGAGGGCGACGTCTTCATCTCGGCCGGTGTCGAGATGGTGTCCAGCTTCGCCAAGGGCAACTCCGACTCGTGGCCGGACACCCACAACCCGCTCTTCGCCGAGGCCGAGGCCCGCACCGCCGCCGTCGCCGCCTCCGAGGGCTCCACCTGGCACGACCCGCGCGAGGACGGCCTGGTCCCGGACGCGTACATCGCCATGGGCCAGACCGCCGAGAACCTGGCGCGCTGGAAGGGCATCACCCGCCAGGAGATGGACGAGTTCGGCGTCCGCTCGCAGAACCTCGCCGAGCAGGCCATCAAGAACGGCTTCTGGGAGCGCGAGATCACCCCGGTCACGCTGCCCGACGGCACCGTCGTCTCGACGGACGACGGCCCGCGCGCCGGCGTGACCATGGAGGGCGTCTCCGGCCTCAAGCCGGTCTTCCGCCCCGACGGCCTGGTCACCGCCGGCAACTGCTGCCCGCTGAACGACGGCGCCGCCGCGGTCGTGATCATGTCCGACACCAAGGCGCGCGAGCTCGGCCTGACCCCGCTGGCCCGGATCGTCTCCACCGGCGTCTCCGGCCTCTCCCCCGAGATCATGGGCCTCGGCCCGGTCGAGGCGTCGAAGCAGGCCCTGCAGCGGGCCGGCCTCACCACCTCCGACATCGACCTGGTCGAGATCAACGAGGCGTTCGCCGCGCAGGTCATCCCGTCCTACCGCGACCTGGGCTTCGACCTGGACAAGGTCAACGTCAACGGCGGCGCCATCGCCGTCGGCCACCCCTTCGGCATGACCGGCGCCCGCATCACCGGCACGCTGATCAACAGCCTCCAGTTCCACGACAAGCAGTTCGGCCTGGAGACCATGTGCGTCGGCGGCGGCCAGGGCATGGCCATGGTCATCGAGCGGCTCTCCTAACCGCGCCGCGTCCAAGCCGTGACCGAATCTCCCCCAGGATGTGACATACATCCCGGGGGAGAGTCGTTTTCCCAGGTCACAGCCGTTTCGGGACCAAACACCCGGCCGAAATACCTGTCCATTTCGTGACGTAATGCACTGACAGGCGGTGCGCCCCCACGACAAGCTGATGTAGGAAGTCGGGGGATCGACTCGGAATCGGGAGTACGTCAGTGAGCGCACTGTCCATTGCCCTGCTGGTGAGCACGGCCGCTGCCACGGTCGTGGGCGCCGCCGCCCTGCACGCTGCCCACGGTCTCCGCAAGCAGGTCACCGCGCTGCGTGGCGAGCTCGCCACCGCGCACGGCCTCACGGTCCCCCAGGCCCGGCAGACCCCGGCCGCCGAGATACGGGCCGCTGTCGCCGAGGCCCTGGCCGAGGAGCGCGAGCGCGAGCTCGCCGAGGCGCGCGCCTTCTGGGCGGCGCAGGAGGCCCGGGACGCGGCCGACGCCCCGTCGCTGCTCGGCGGCCTGACCGGCCCGGCCGAGGAGGGCCCGTACTTCGTGCCGCGCCAGTCCGACTTCGTCGGCCTGGAGGCGATGGCCCTGGAGGCCATGGAGGCGGAGGCCGCCGCGCTCGAGAACCGCGAGCCGCGCGAGACCCGGGACGCGCTCGACGCCGTCGACCCGCTGGACGTCTTCGACACCTTCGACACCTTCGAGGAGTTCCCGGAGCCGGCCGCCGCCGGCGAGTACCCGGAGGACTCCCCCGAGCTGGCCGCGGCCCGCCGCCGCCACCCCTCGCACCCCGACTTCGTGCCGGTCCAGACCCCTGTGGTGACCGACCACGAGCGCACGGTGGCCCGCCTGGAGGAGCTGGCGGACACGCAGACCGCGCTGACCGACGTGCGGCCCGGCCCGCTGGGCACGCTCGACGTGTACGTGTTCGCCGACGGCACCACGCTCTGCATGACCCCCGGCCACCGCGAGACCGCCGAGCGCCTCGCCGAGGCCCTGCGCGCGGGCCGCACCCCGGTCCTGCTCGGCGGCTCGGGCGTCTCCGGCGCGTACGCGCTGACGTTCTCCTGCGGCGAGGCGGTCGAGGACAACGTGTACATCCTCGCGGACCGCGTGATCGCCAGCCTGTGACCCTCTGACGCCCCGTGAAGCGGGGCTAAAGCCCGGAGCGCGCCTCCGCCTCCCGTACCAGTCTCACGGCCTCGTGCAGCGCCCCCTCGGTCCCCGGGGCGTCCGCCGGGGCCGTTCGCAGTGTTTCGGCCAGATCCGTGGCGGCCACGACGAGTTGGTCGGCGACCACGAAGACGCCCGCGTCCGGCATGGGCGCCGGCTCCCGGCCGGGGAACTCCGCCCGCTGCGCCCGGTCGGCCAACTCCCTGGCCAGCGCCAGACCTTCGGCGGCGGCACCGCGCTGGAGGCGGCTGTGCGGGGCGGCCCGCAGCCGGTCGGCGAAGCGCTCGGCGGCGGCGGTCAGTTCAGTCGTATCAAGCACTCCGCGAGCCTATGCGTCCGCCGGGGACCATTGCCAACGGGCGAACGCTCGGGCACGGTGACGTGAAGGAGCACACGGCACAACGCGTCCGGAGGCGCCGATGTCCCACACATTCTCCGAAGAGACCCACCGCAACCTGCTCGCCCGCATCCCCCGCTGCACCGGTCGTGAGATCGCCGACTGGCTGAGGGCCGTGGAGGAAGGTCCCTCCCTGATCCGCTTCGAGGAGAAGGTCAGCTGGCTGCGCGGCGAGCACGGCCTCGCGTACGGCCACGCCAAGGCGATCATCCACGAGTACGACCTCCGGCGGGCCGCCCGCCGCATGCTCTGACGGGAGTCCCGCCGTAGAGTGGGAGAACGATGGTTCTCCCACTCTGGACCCACGGGTGATCGCCATGGTGGAAGCGGAATCCGCCGAGCTCAGGCTCCTGGAGACGGCCGAGGCGCTGTTCGACGAGAAGGGCGTCCAGGCCGTCGGCATGGACGCCATCCGCAACGGCTCCGGGGTCTCCCTCAAGCGGCTCTACCAGCTCTACCCGTCCAAGGACCATCTGGTCTGGGCGGTCCTCAAGCGCCGTGACGAGGCGATGCGCGCCGCCATCGCCGCCCACGGCGACACCCACGCCACCAACCCGTACCAGCGGGTCCTGGCGGTCTTCGACTACCTCGGCACCTGGTTCGCCGACCCCGGCTTCCGGGGCTGCGCCTTCATCAACACCTTCGGCGAGATGGGCGGCATCTCCCCGGACGTCGCCGAGATCGCCCGCGGGCACAAGCAGGCCCTGCGGGACTACTTCGCCGAGCAGACCGACGCCATGAACGCCCCGCCCGGCCTCGCCGACCAGCTGGCGCTGCTGGCCAACGGCGCGATGGCCGTCGCCGGCATCAACGGCACCTCGGAGCCGGCCGCGCAGGCGAAGGACGCGGCGCGGGTGCTGCTCGACGCCCACGTGGACTAGAGAAGCGGGAAGGGCCCGCCCGGCTGCTGCCGGACGGGCCCTTCCCGTCGGATCACTCGGTGGCGTCAGTCGTCGCCCTGGAGGATCGACAGGAGGCGCAGCGCCTCCAGGTAGATCCACACCAGCGTCATCGTCAGACCGAAGGCCGCCAGCCACGCCTCCTCGCGCGGGGCACCGTAGGTGATGCCGTCCTCGACCTGCTTGAAGTCGAGGGCCAGGAAGCAGGCGCCGATCACAATGCCGACGATGCCGAAGACGATGCCGAGGCCGCCGGAGCGGAAGCCCAGGCCGTCACCGCCGCCGAAGACGGCGAACAGCAGGTTGACCGCCATCAGGATCATGAAGCCGATCGCGGCCGCGATCACGAAGCCGTAGAAGCGGCGGGTGACGCGGATCCAGCGCATCTTGTACGCGACGAGCACGCCGGCGAAGACCGCCATGGTGCCGAGCACGGCCTGGGCGACCACACCGTCGGCGATGTACGTCGACACGGCGGCCGAGATGACGCCGAGGAAGACGCCCTCGAAGGCCGCGTAGCCCAGGATCAGCGCCGGGGTCGGGCGGCGCTTGAAGGACTGGATCAGCGACAGGACCATCGCGACCAGACCGGCGGCGACGCCGATGCCGTACGACTTGCCGAGGTTGGCCGGGTCCACCGGCAGCAGCAGCCAGGACAGCACCGCCGTGACGACGACCGTGCCGAGCGTCATGGCCGTGCGGCTCACGACGTCGTCGATCGTCATGGTGTTGGTGCGGACCTGCTGCGGGGCGCCGAACTGGGTGCCCTGCTGCGCGTACGGGTTGGTCGCGTACGGGTTCGCCGCGCCCTCGGCGTACGGGTTGCCGGTCGCGTACGGGTTCGTTCCGACGGCGGGGCCCCCGGCCTGCGGCTGCTGCGCGTTGAAGCCCGCGTAGCCGTTGTCGCGGCTGAACCCCCGTCGCGAGAAGACCGGGTTGCTGCTCCTCATCTCACTCCTCCATGGACGGCCGCACTGGCACGGCCTCGCGTCAAGAGTAATGCGACGGCAAAAGAATCTCCCTCGTGCGCAGGGAGGATCCTTTATAACGATCAGGTGAGCGGTGAGGAGGAGCCTGAATAGCGCTTGGTACGTCTGGTGCCCGGAGCCGGACTCGAACCGGCACGACCCGAAGGCCAGCGAGGTTTAAGCTCGCCGTGTCTGCGTTCCACCACCCGGGCGTGGCGCGAAGCTCCGCGTTGGCACAGGAGCCTATCTGGGCCCGTTCGCCCGATCAGTCGAACGCTGGCCCGATGTTGTCTTATTTTATTGACACCTGAGGGTGCGTCAGTGCAGGTGGGGGCCCCTCGGCCGAAGTGTGACGGGGATCGCGGCAGCAAAGCCCCCGGGGCCGGATTGACGGAAACTCGCCGCCGGATCGGGCGATGGTTCGTCACCTCGCCACCACGGGGCCGCCACGGCACCGCCACCGGCCGCCACCCTCCGCGCCAGGAATCTCCTCAGGGTCGCCGTCATACCTCAGGATGACGGCCCGCCGGCCCGGTCCGACTCCAGTCGCCCTCAGGAACGGGCACGTGGACGGACGATCCGCGCCGTAACGCTCGACACGATGGAGTGGTTCCCGAACAGACGTAGTGACAGGAGTCCACCTCGTGACCACCTACTCCACCGTGCCCCGCACCACCGCCGCGGTGGCCGCCCGTGCCACCGACCTCTCCAAGGTCTACGGACAGGGCGAGACCCAGGTGGTCGCCCTCGACCGGGTCAGCGTGGACTTCCGGCAGGGCGAGTTCACCGCGATCATGGGCCCCTCCGGCTCCGGCAAGTCGACCCTGATGCACTGCGTCGCCGGCCTCGACTCCTTCTCCTCCGGCTCCGTCCGGATCGGCGAGACCGAGCTCGGCACCCTGAAGGACAAGCAGCTCACCCAGCTGCGCCGGGACAAGATCGGCTTCATCTTCCAGGCGTTCAACCTGCTGCCGACGCTGACCGCTCTGGAGAACATCACGCTGCCGATGGACATCGCGGGCCGCAAGCCCGACAAGCAGTGGGTGCAGCAGGTCATCGACATGATCGGCCTGTCCGGCCGGCTCTCCCACCGTCCCTCGCAGCTCTCCGGCGGCCAGCAGCAGCGCGTGGCCGTGGCCCGCGCCCTCGCCTCCAAGCCGGAGATCATCTTCGGTGACGAGCCGACCGGAAACCTCGACTCGCGCTCCGGCGCCGAGGTCCTCGGCTTCCTGCGCAACTCGGTGCGCGAGCTCGGCCAGACCGTGGTGATGGTGACCCACGACCCGGTCGCCGCCTCCTACGCGGACCGCGTCGTGTTCCTGGCGGACGGCCGGATCGTCGACGAGATGCTCCAGCCGACGGCGGACGGCGTGCTCGACCGCATGAAGGCGTTCGACGCCAAGGGCCGCACGAGCTGAGCCGCCGGGCCCCCTCGCGGGGCCCCGCCCCGGCCCCCGGCCCCGTCCTCCGGCCCCGTCCTCCGTCCCACCTTCCGTTCAGGACCTCCCATGTTCCGTACCGCCCTGCGCAATGTGCTCGCGCACAAGGCCAGGCTGCTGATGACCGTGCTCGCCGTCATGCTCGGCGTGGCCTTCGTCTCCGGCACCCTCGTCTTCACCGACACCCTCTCCAACGCCTTCCGCAACCAGTCCGCCAAGAGCTACGACGACGTCGCCGTGGCCGTCACGGCCGCGCCGAACCAGAAGGACCCGAACGCCACTCCGGGCCTGTCCGAGCAGACCCGGCAGAAGATCGCCGCGCTCGACGGCGTCGCCTCCGCCACCGGCCGCGTCAACGGCTTCGCCGGCGTGCCGGACAAGGGCGGCAAGCTGATCGGCGCCGGCTGGTCCAACAAGGGCACCAACTTCTCGCCCGGCAAGGACGGCAAGGACTCCGCGTACGCCTTCACCGCCGGCACCGGCCCGGTGAAGGACGACGAGATCGCGCTCGACAAGGAGACCGCCGACAAGGGCGGCTACCAGGTCGGCGACCAGGTCCGCGTGGCCACGAACGGCCCCGTCCAGACGTACACCCTGGCCGGTGTCTTCACCACCGAGGACGGCGCCGTGAACGCCGGCGGCAGCCTGGTCCTGTTCGACACCGAGGTCGCGCAGAAGCTGTTCCTGAAGCCGGGTCACTTCCTCGACATCACCGTGACCGCCAAGCCGGGCGCGGACGCCGACAAGATCCTCGCCGAGGTGAAGCCGGTCGTCGGCGACACCGCGGACGCGCAGACCGGCCAGGAGCTGGCCGACCAGCAGGCCAAGGACATCGAGGCCGGGATGAGCGCCGTCAACCAGATGCTGCTCGGCTTCGCCGGCATCGCGCTCTTCGTCGGCATCTTCCTGATCTCCAACACCTTCACCATGCTGGTCGCGCAGCGCACCAAGGAGCTCGCGCTGATGCGCGCCGTCGGCGCCTCGCGCAAGCAGATCACCCGCTCCGTGCTCGCGGAGGCCGGTCTGGTCGGTCTGGTCGCCTCGGCGATCGGCTTCGGCCTCGGCATCGGGCTCGCGGCGGCGCTGCGCTCCGCGATGAGCACCTTCGGCCTGAAGGTCCCGGCCGGCGACCTGGTCGTCACGGCCACCCCGCTGCTCTCCGCGCTCGCCGTCGGTGTCCTCGTCACCATGCTGGCCGCCTGGCTGCCGGGCCGCCGCGCGGCCAAGATCCCGCCGGTCGCCGCGATGAGCAGCGTCCACGCGGTCGCCACCACGAAGTCCCTGGTCGTGCGGAACACCATCGGCGCGATCATCACCGCCCTCGGTGTGGCCGGCATCGCCGGCGGCGCGTCGAAGGGCGGCGACGACGGCCGGATGCTGATCGCGGGCGGCGCGTTCCTCGCCCTCATCGGTGTGATCGTGCTGATCCCGCTGCTGTCCCGCCCGGTGATCGCGCTCGCCCGGCCGCTGCTCAAGCCGTTCGGCGTGGCGGGCGCGCTGGCCGGCCAGAACGCGGTCCGCAACCCGCGCCGCACCGGCGCCACCGCCTCCGCGCTCGCCATCGGCCTCACCCTGGTCACGGGTCTGTCGGTGCTCGGCGCCACGGTCGGCTCGGCCGTGGACCGGATGACGACCGACCAGATCAAGGCCGACTACATGATCACCATGGCGAGCGGCGAGGGCCTGAGCCAGGCCGCGCTCGACGCCGTGGAGAAGACCCCGGGCGCGACGGCGGTCTCCCCGCAGCAGGCCGGATACGTCGACGTGAAGGGCCCGGGCTTCAAGTCCGTCTCCGGTGTCACCCCCGGTGACGTCGAGAAGGTGCTGAACCTCAAGGTCGTGGACGGTTCGCTCGGCTCGCTCGGCGGCGGCGAGGTCGCGGTCGGCGAGAAGACCGCGAAGTCGAACGGCTGGAAGGTCGGCTCGGAGCTGCGCGTGACCTACTCGGACCACAAGAAGGGTGCGCTGAAGGTCGGCGCGCTCTTCGAGGAGAGCGAGTTCGTCTCGGGTCTGGTCATGGACGCCAAGATCCTCAACAGGCACGACCCCAAGCCGTACATCCCGCAGATCTTCGTGAAGATGGACGGCGGCCCGTCGGCCTCCGCCGAGAAGGCCGTGCAGAAGTCGCTCGGCGACAACCCGGCGATCACGGTCATGGACCAGAAGGACATCCGCGACCAGTTCGGCGGCGCCATCAACATGATGCTGAACATCATGTACGGCCTCCTTGCGATGGCCCTGATCATCGCGGTGCTCGGTGTCGTCAACACGCTGGCGATGTCGGTGTTCGAGCGGCAGCAGGAGATCGGCATGCTGCGGGCGATCGGTCTCGACCGGCGCCGGGTGAAGCGGATGGTCCGGCTGGAGGCCGTGGTCATCTCGGTGTTCGGCGCGGTGGTCGGCATCGGCCTCGGCTCGTTCCTGGGCTGGGCGATCGGCGAGACGCTGCGCAGCAGCCTGCCGGACTACGCGCTGGTCCTGCCGTGGGGCCGGATCGGGCTCTTCCTGGTCCTGGCCGGTCTGGTCGGCGTGCTGGCCTCGCTGTGGCCGGCCCGCAGCGCGGCGAAGCTGAACATGCTCCAGGCGATCAAGGCCGAGTAGGACCGTACGAAACGGCGAAGGGCCGGTGTTCCCACGGGAACACCGGCCCTTCGCCATGCGTGGGTACGGGTCAGCTGCCCGCGCAGTAGGTCATCAGCTGGTCGTGGTTGGCCCGGTACAGGTCGTAGAGCGCCGGGACGTCGATCTTCAGCAGCGTCTCGTCGCCGGACCGCAGCGCCGGGTAGGTGTAGTTGTGGCTGCCGGTCCACACCAGCTTCTTGCCGGCCACCCCGGCGTACGTGCCCTCCACGAGCAGGTACTTGGAGTGCAGCCCCGCCTTGGCGACCCCGGTGCCCCGGTCCTCGTAGCACTGGACGCGCTTGCTGAGCCGCCCGTACAGGATCGACTCGACGTCCGAGCTCATCGAGCCGGGGGCGCCGTCCTGGGCGAGGATCACCGTGCAGCCGGCGTTCTTCAGCTCGACGAGCCGGGTCGCGACCTCGCGGCGGGTGAAGAGGTTGGCGGCCATCCGGACCTGGGTGGTGCCGCCGGCGCAGTCGACGTTGTCGAGGATCAGCTTGACGGTGTCGGTGCTCGCGTCGGCGTCGTAGGAGCCGCCGGCGGTCTCCTTGCGCGGGAAGAAGTACGCCTTGTACGGGCCGCTGGCCGGCGTCCGGTAGTAGTCGTCGAGGCCGGTCGGCGAGGTGCCGTAGGCGAGCAGGTCGGCGAAGTAGCTCTGGTAGATGCCGTAGAGGCCGGTGTCGACGATCGTGACGGCGTTGTTGAAGAGGTCGGTGCGCTGGAGGCCGGTCAGGTTGGCCGAGGTCTGCACGACGACGTCCTTCGCCCCGCCGGTGGACGAGAAGAGGAAGAACTTGTTGTGGTTGATGGCCCCGTCGGGGTCGTCGGGCAGCTGCCGGGTGCCGATGCAGCCGCGGCCGGCCGGGCAGGCGTAGACCCAGGAGCCCTGGGTGCGGTCGGTGCCGAGGTCGCGGGCGAGGTTGTCGTACTCGTTGCCGGACGTGGTGAGGGTGGTGTGGTCCAGGATCACCCGGACGTTCACGCCGCGGGTCTTCGCGGCGGCGAGGGCGGCGGCGACGGTGTCGTCGGTGAAGTTGTACATGCTGACCGAGATGGTGGAGCCCGTCTCGGCGCGGCCCACCAGGTCGGCGATGTGGTCGCGGATGCGGTTCTGGGCGGTCGTGTCGCCCGAGGGGTCGTTGAAGGTGGCGGTGGTGGTCACGGGGGCGGGCGCGGCGCCGGCGGGGGCCGGGGCGGCGGTGAGGAGGCCGACGGCGGCGGCCAGGGCGAGCAGGGGGCGGGTGAATCGGCTGCGCGGGCGCAAGGGTTCCCCTCCGGGGCGTAGCTGATCGTCATATGCATGACAATCCGGACACGTTGAAGAACGGGGCGCCGGTGAGAACACCGGCACCCCGTCCGCCGAAACGTATCCCTAACCGCTACGACTCGGTCCACTCCCGTGTCCGCAGCGGCAGCCCCGAGTCACCCGGACCCGGCGTCCGCACCGCCAGGAACTGGTTCACGCCGATCCGGTTGCGCTCGAACGACACCGCCGACGCCGCCATGTAGAGCCGCCAGATCCGCGCGCGGCCCGGCGAGGTGAGGCGGACCGCCCGGTCCCACTCCCGCTCCAGGTTGGCCACCCACTGGCGCAGCGTCAGCGCGTAGTGCTCGCGGATCGCCTCGACGTCCCGCACCTCGAAGCCCGCTTCCTCAAGGGTCGTCAGGGTGCTGCCCATCGGCGACAGTTCGCCGTCCGGGAAGACGTACGCGTCGATGAAGGCGTCCACCTCGTACGCCTCCTCGTCGGCCTCCGGGCGGCGCGCGATCTGGTGGTTCAGCAGCCGCCCGCCCGGCTTCAGGAGCCGGTACAGGATGTCCGCGTACTCCCGGTACCGGACCGCGCCGACGTGCTCGGCCATGCCGATCGACGAGATGGCGTCGAACGGGCCGTCCACGACGTCCCGGTAGTCCTGCACCCGGATCTCGATCCGGTCCGTCAGGCCCTCGTCGGCGATGCGCTTGCGGGCGTACGCGGCCTGCTCGCGCGAGAGCGTGATGCCGACGACCCGGGCCCCGTACTCCTTGGCCGCGTGGATGGCCATCGAGCCCCAGCCGCAGCCGACGTCGAGCAGCCGGTCGCCCTCCTTCAGGCGCAGCTTGCGGGCGATCAGGTCGAGCTTGGCGCGCTGGGCGTCCTCGAGGGTGCCGCCCTCGGTCCAGTAGGCGCACGAGTAGACCATCGACGGGCCGAGCACCAGCTCGTAGAAGTCGTTGCCCACGTCGTAGTGATGGCTGATCGCCTGCTTGTCCCGGCGCTTGGAGTGCCGGGTGCCGCTGCGGCCGCGGATCTCCTCGACGGGCGGCTTCGGCGGCGGGAACGGGCCGGCCAGCTTCAGGAGGGCCTTGGCGGCCGCCCGCACCTTCGGGTCGCGCACGGTCTCCAGGGCGCTCCGCGACTCCTCGCCGCGCTCCCAGATGAACCCGGCGAGCTTGTCCAGGACCTCGTACAGATCGCCCTCGACGTCGATCTCACCGGCCACCCAGGCCCGCGCGAGGCCCAGCTCCCCGGGCTTCCACAGCAGCCGGCGGAGGGCGCGGCGCTCGCGCACGATCAGTACGGGGCCGCCCGCAGGGCCGGCTTCGCTGCCGTCCCAGGCCCGCAGCCGCACCGGGATCCTCGCTCCCAGCACGTCCTCGGCCAGCGCGGTCAGCCGCGACGCGGCGTCGGCCATGGTGCAACACCTCCGTGATCTCGAAGCCCCAGAAATGCCTGTCACCAAGGGAACACCGTCAGTGGCCGATCCAGTCCCACGACGTCGAAATCAGTGCCGAAAAACACGCGAAGGGCCGTCCGCACCACGGATGGCGGACGGCCCTTGCGGGGGTACTGCTGGGTGCTGCGGGGTTACGAGGCCTTGGCCTTCTCCTGCGCCGGGGCGGCCGGCGCCGGGGCGGGCTTGGCCGCCTCGTAGAACTCCTCGCGCGGCGTCTCCATGGCACCGAGGGAGACGACCTCACGCTTGAGGAACATGCCCAGGGTCCAGTCGGCGAAGACGCGGATCTTGCGGTTGAAGGTCGGCATCGCCATGCCGTGGTAGCCACGGTGCATGTACCAGGCGAGGCGGCCCTTGAGCTTGATCTTCATCTTGCCCATGACGATCATGGCGACGCCCTTGTGCAGACCGAGTCCGGCCACCGCGCCCTTGTTGGCGTGGCTGTACTCCTTCTGCGGGAAGCCGCGCATGCCGGCCACGACGTTGTCGCCGAGGACCTTGGCCTGACGCAGCGCGTGCTGGGCGTTCGGCGGGCACCAGGCGCGCTCGCGCGGGACGCCGGCCTTGATCGAGGCCAGGTCCGGGACCTGGGCGTTGTCGCCCGCGGCCCACACGTAGTCGAGGCCGTTGACCTGGAGCTTCTCGTTGCAGTCCACGTGGCCGCGGGGGCCGAGCGGCAGACCGAAGCGGGCGAGCGCCGGGTTCGGCTTGACGCCGGCGGTCCACACGATCGTGTTGGCGTCGACCTCGAGGCCGTTCTTCAGCACGACGTGGCCGTCGACGCAGGAGTCCATCGACGTCTCGAGGTAGATCTCGATGCCGCGGCTCTCCAGGTGCTCCTTGCCGTACTGGCCGAGCTTGGGGCCGACCTCGGGAAGGATCTTGTCGGCGGCGTCGACCAGGATGAAGCGCATGTCCTCGCGCTTCACGTTCTGGTAGTACTTCGCCGCGTCGCGGGCCATGTCCTCGACCTCGCCGATGGTCTCCGCGCCGGCGAAGCCGCCGCCCACGAAGACGAAGGTCAGCGCCTTGCGGCGGACCTCCTCGTCGGTCGTCGAGTCGGCCTTGTCGAGCTGCTCGAGGACGTGGTTGCGCAGGCCGATGGCCTCCTCGATGCCCTTCATGCCGATGCCCTGCTCGGCGAGGCCGGGGATCGGGAAGGTGCGGGAGACGGCACCCATCGCGATGACCAGGTAGTCGAACGGCAGCTCGTACGCCTCGCCGACGAGCGGCGCGATCGTGGCGACCTTGCGGTCCTGGTCGATGGTGGTGACCCGGCCGGTGAGCACCTCGGCTCCGCGCACGACGCGTCGCAGCGGGACGACGACGTGGCGCGGCGAGATGCTGCCGGCGGCGGCTTCGGGGAGGAAGGGCTGGTAGGTCATGTACGACCGCGGGTCGACGACCGTGACGGTCGCCTCGCCGAAGCGCATCTTCTTGAGGATGCGCCGTGCCGCGTACAGACCTACGTACCCACCGCCTACTACGAGGATCCTGGGACGCTCCGTGGTGCTCATGCATCCGAGTATCCACCCCCTCAGGAGGGGTGGCTCGTGCGCCCCTTCACAAGCTTGGCGGGCACCTCTGCTACACTCCGCCGCCCACGTGACCCACGTCATGTTCGTGCAAAGGAACCAAGGGGTCGGCGCGAACGTTGTTCACCCCTTGTGAACTGGCCCGGAGAGCCTTCCTTAACGCCGAACCGCAGGGCGCGTTCACACGATGGAAACTTCGAGCGAAGTGGCCTCCGTGCCTGCGAAAGGACCGTGGGGAGCCCCTCGGAGGGACCAAAGGCCCTCCAGGAGGGCTCCTGGAGGGCCTTCCGAGCCCATTCTCTTGTGAAGAACTTCACGAAGCTTTTCGCCGGACCGCTCCAGAAGGTGCCCCGGAGGGGTATCGGAGGATCCTCAGAGGCTGTCTCACAGGGGCTTATAGGCACGCACTATGCGACGGATAGCGCGATCCCATCGAGGATGTCGTGCTCGCTGACGACGACCTCGGCGGCGCCGGTCCGCTCCATGATCTCCTCCAGCACGAGCGCGCCCGCGATGATGACGTCGACCCGGCCGGGGTGGATCACCGGGATCGCGGCCCGCTCGTCGTGGGTGGAGCCGAGCAGCCGGGCCACCACCTCGTCGACCTGGGCGCGCGAGATCCGTGAGTGGTGGACGCGCTCGGAGTCGTACTCCGGCAGGCCGAGCGCGATCGCGGCGACCGTGGTGACCGAGCCGGCCAGGCCGACCAGCGTCTCGGCCTCGGTGACCGGCACGGTCTCGGCGGCCAGGTCGAGCGCGGCCCGCACGTCGGCGCGGATCGCGGCGACCTCCTCGGCGGTCGGCGGGTCGTGCCGGACGTGCCGCTCGGTCAGGCGTACGCAGCCGATGTCGACGGACCGGGCGGCCTCGACGTGCTTGTTGCCGACCACGAACTCGGTCGAGCCGCCGCCGATGTCGACGACCAGGCGGCGGTCGTCGCCGTGCAGTTCGCCGGTGGCGCCGGTGAAGGAGAACTCGGCCTCCTGGTCGCCGGTGATGACCTCGGGCTCGACGCCCAGGATCCCGACGACCCCGTCGACGAACTCCTCGCGGTTCTCGGCGTCGCGCGAGGCGGAGGTGGCGACGAAGCGCAGCCGGTCGGCGCCGACGCCGTACTCCTTGACGACCTCGGCGTAGGCGCGGCAGGCGGCGAAGGTCCGCTCAAGCGCCTCGGGCGCCAGCCGGCCCGTCTTGTCGACGCCCTGGCCCAGCCGGACGATCGTCATCCGCCGGTCCAGCTCGATCAGCTCGCCCGTCACCGGGTGCACGTCGGCGACGAGGAGGCGGATGGAGTTCGTACCGCAGTCGATTCCGGCGACCCGGGTCACTTCTCGCCTTCTTCCTTGTCCGACTCGTCCACGCACGGCGTTACGCAGGGGCCCTTCGCCCACCACTCGGGCAGCATCGCGAGGGCCTCGTCGCCGAACGGGTTCACGCCCGGGCCGGCCACCAGCGAGTGCCCGACGAGCACGTGCAGGCACTTGACCCGGTCCGGCATGCCGCCGGCGCTCGGGAAGCCCTCCAGGACCTCGATGGCGTCGCGGCGCGCGATGTAGTCCTCGTGCGCGGCCCGGTAGGCGGCGGCCAGCTCCGGGTCGGTGGCGAGCCGGGCCTGCATCTCCTTCATGACCCCGTTGGCCTCCAGGGTGCCGATGGCGGAGGCGGCGCGCGGGCAGGTCAGGTAGTACGTGGTCGGGAACGGCGTGCCGTCGGGGAGCCGGGGCGCGGTCTCGACGACGTCCGGGTTGCCGCACGGGCAGCGGTGCGCGATGGCGCGCAGGCCGCGCGGCGGCCGGCCGAGCTGGGCCTCGAACGCGGCGACGTCGGCGGCGGTGGGCTCGGTGCGTTCGGTCTGCGGAGGGGGCGTTTCCATGTCTGCCTTGGTCGTCGGTGGTACGGGTGGGTCAGCGGCGGTCGGCGTTGTCGACGCCGCCCCACAGGTTGTCGTACCAGGGGCGGTCCGTGCCGCCCTGGTCGGTGCGCGGCCGGGCCTGCGCGTCGGGGTCGTTCACGGTGAAGCCGGTCTCGCCGGGCATCACGTAGTGCAGGTGCTCGCGGGCGAGCCGGCGCACATAGGCCGGGTCCTGGAGCCGGGCCTTCTCGTCCCGCAGCTCCTCGACCCGGCGGGCGGCGTCGGCCGCCTTGCGTTCCTGGTCGGCGATCTCGCCCTGCTGGGAGACGTACTGCCGCATCGGGTAGGCGAGCGCCACCACGAGCGAGCAGACGACGAGCGCGAGGAAGGCCGCGCGGCCGGTGAGCCGGGAGCGGGCGGCCTGGCGGCGGGTCTGGGAGCGGTAGACACGGGCAGCGGTCTGCTCGCCGAGCAGCCTGATCCGGGTCGCGGTCGAGAACCGGTCCCGGTCCTTCACGGCCATGTCCAGCGGCTCCCCTGCGTCGCGTGTCCTGATCAAACGTGCGTCCCCGCACACGGTACGGGACCGAGTGCGGGGACGTCCGTAACTACAGCGTCAGGGCAGGTCAGCCCGTGAAGCTCAGCCCTTGAAGCGCGGGAAGGCGCTGCGGCCGGCGTAGACCGCGGCGTCGTCGAGGATCTCCTCGATGCGCAGCAGCTGGTTGTACTTGGCGACGCGCTCGGAGCGGGCCGGGGCGCCGGTCTTGATCTGGCCGCAGTTGGTGGCGACGGCGAGGTCGGCGATGGTGACGTCCTCGGTCTCGCCGGAGCGGTGGGACATCATGCACTTGAAGCCGTTGCGCTGGGCGAGCTCGACGGCGTCCAGGGTCTCGGTCAGCGAGCCGATCTGGTTGACCTTGACCAGGAGGGCGTTGGCGGTGCCCTCCTCGATGCCGCGGGCGAGGCGCTCCGGGTTGGTGACGAAGAGGTCGTCGCCGACGAGCTGCACCTTGGCGCCGAGCTTCTCGGTGATGACCTTCCAGCCGGCCCAGTCGTCCTCGAACAGCGGGTCCTCGATGGAGACGAGCGGGTACGCGGAGACGAGCTCCTCGTAGTACTCGGTCATCTCGGCGGCCGAGCGGGCCTTGCCCTCGAACTCGTACGAGCCGTCCTTGTAGAACTCGGAGGCGGCCACGTCGAGCGCGAGCGCGACGTCCTTGCCGGGCACGTAGCCGGCCTGCTTGATGGCCTCGAGGATGAGGTCGAGGGCCTCGCGGTTGGAGCCGAGGTTCGGGGCGAAGCCGCCCTCGTCGCCGAGGCCGGTGGACAGACCCTTGTCCCTCAGGACCTTCTTGAGGGTGTGGTAGACCTCGGTGCCCCAGCGCAGGGCCTCGGAGAAGGACTCCGCGCCGATCGGGGCGATCATGAACTCCTGGATGTCCACGTTGGAGTCGGCGTGCGAGCCGCCGTTCAGGATGTTCATCATCGGAACGGGCAGCAGGTGCGCGTTCGGGCCGCCCAGGTAGCGGAAGAGCGGGAGGTCGGACGCCTCGGAGGCGGCGTGCGCGACGGCGAGCGAGACGCCGAGGATGGCGTTGGCGCCGAGCGAGCCCTTGTTCTCGGTCGCGTCCAGGTCGAACATCGCCTGGTCGATCAGGCGCTGCTCGGTGGCGTCGTAGCCGACGAGCTCCGGGCCGATCTGCTCGATGACGGCGAGGACGGCCTTCTCGACGCCCTTGCCGAGGTAGCGGTTGGGGTCCCCGTCGCGGAGCTCAATGGCCTCGAACGCACCAGTGGAGGCACCGGAGGGAACGGCAGCACGGCCGGTGCTGCCGTCGTCGAGGCCGACCTCGACCTCGACGGTGGGGTTGCCTCGGGAGTCCAGGATTTCCCGGGCTACGACGACGTCGATGGACGGCACGAGCATCTCCTTCTGGGATGTGACGCTGGTTGTGACGCATGCGGCAAGGTCTCGTTCGCCTTGCGACAAGAGCCTAACCGGCCCGGGGGCTCCGGCCAGCCGGGCGCCCGCCCCCTGGGACGAAAAAGGACCCAACGGCATGCATTGAGGGACGAAAGACCTCGGTTACCGATCGGTACGAAACGGGCCCGGAGCGCAGGCTCCGGGCCCGTTCCAGGGTCACCGCGGGGGGACAGTCGTCAGGCTCACTTGAGGTGGAGCTGCTGGCCCGGGTAGATCAGGTCGGCGTCCTGGACGATGTTCTTGTTCAGCTGGAACAGCTTCTGCCAGCCACCCTTGACGTGGTGCGTCTGGGCGATCTTGCTCAGCGTGTCGCCGGCCTTGACCTTGTACTCGCCGTCACCCTTGGCGACCTTCTTGCCGGTCGGGGTGGTGACGGTCTTCGCGGCCTTCGGCGCGGTGCGCTTCTCGCTGCGGGTGGTCGGCTGCTCGGCGGCGCGCTGGGTGGTGGTCGTCGGCGCGGCCGGCTTCGGGGCCGGGGCCGGGGCCTCGGCGGAGCCGCCGTCGTACGAGGCGCTGGACAGGCCCACGCCGCAGCTCGGCCAGGCACCCTTGCCCTGGCCCGCCAGGACCTTCTCGGCGACGGCGATCTGCTGCGACTTGGAGGCCAGGTCGGCGCGGGAGGCGTAGGCGGTGCCGCCGTAGGCGGCCCAGGTGGAGTTGGTGAACTGCAGGCCGCCGTAGAAGCCGTTGCCCGTGTTGATGGACCAGTCGCCGCCGGACTCGCACTGGGCGACGGCGTCCCACTCGGAGGCGGTGGCGGCCGAGGCGGTGCCCGCGGTCATCAGCGGGGCGGCGACGGCGACGCCGGCGACACCGGCGAGGGTGACGACGCGGGTGGCCTTGGACGGACGACGGTGTTTGCCCTTGCCGGAAAGCAGCATGGAAGTTCTCCTCACCGACGCCTACGAGGTGAGCTGTCGGGTTCGGGCGAGTGAGTTGCCCGGCCGCGTGTCCTTGCACGCGGCTCCACCCCAAGCCGGTCGTCGGCCGTCTGTCTCAACGGCCGGGGCCGGCACTTACCTTGGGTCCCCCGCTCCTGCCTTCGGCGCTTGCGCGACGACTGTTCCCGGCGTCCGGCGGCAGGATTCGGCGTACCGGTCGGCGGGGCCCGCGGTGGCGAGCGGTCACGACCGTAGACACACCGCCGGGGGAAGTTCAAAGCCCATCAACCCGGAAAAATCGCCCCTACTTGCACTCCGTCAGGTGACGTTTGTGCAGGTGAGGGGCGAAACGCGCAAAGTTTGCGGACGTGACACGGCCGTTCGGCAAGAGAGACTCATGTCTCACTTGCACAGAACCGGACATTCAGTCCCTAACTACCCCTCAGGCGTGGCCTCGGGCGCGGTCTTCCCGAGGCTCAACTCAAGGCTCTGACCAGGGATGATGAGGTCGGGGTCGGTGCCGACCGTCTTCTTGTTGGCGTCGTAGAGCGCGGTCCAGCCGCCGGGCAGGGCGTTCTGCTGTGCAATGTCCGACAGGCTGTCACCCGGCTTGACGGTGTATTCGTCCGTGCTGGGCGTGTTGTCCGTGTTGTCCGTAGCCGTGTCACCGGTCGCGTCGCCGGTCGGAGCGGCATGCCGTCCGGATTCGGACGTACTGTCCGTCTCGCCCGGTTCCTCCGTCGCGGCGTCACCGCGGTGCTTGCCCGTGCCGGCGGGGGCCGTCTCGGACGCACCAGGCGTACCGGACACACCGGACTCATCGGGCGTACCGGAAGTCCCGGGCGTCACGGGAGTGGTGGGCGAGGCGGGCGTGGTCGGCGTGGTCGAGGACGACGGGGCGGCCGGGGTGGTGGGCGCGGCGGGCGTCGTGGCGCTCGACGAGGGCTCGGTGGTCTTCGTGCCCGACTCGGTGGGCAGGCCCTCGGTGCGGTTCGACTCGTGGACGGGCGCCGTGGACTGCGTGGGCGTGGTGGCCGGGCCCGGGTCGACGGCGGGCTTCTTGCCGTCGTTCTTCAGGCCGGCGATCGGCGCGCAGGTGGCCCACTGGGTGTCACCGGCGGCGAGGGCCTTGTCGGCGATCGCGATCTGCTGGGCGCGGCTGGCGAGGTCGGCGCTGGGCGCGTAGGCGAGGCCGCCGTGCCGCTCCCAGCTCTCCTGGGTGAACTGGAGCCCGCCGTAGAGACCGTTGCCGAAGTTGGCGCTCCAGGCGCCGCCCGACTCGCACTCGGCGACCCGGTCCCAGGTCGGTGCGTCGGCGGCGGAGGCGGAGCCGGTGGCGAGCAGCGGCAGCGCCATGGCCGAGCCGGTGACTCCCGCGGCGACGACGATCGCGGGGGCCTGGCGGGGTCTGCGGTGACGTCCGTTCCCGGAGCGCATGCGGAGTGCCTTTCGCGTGACTGCTGAGACTGCGGGTGAACGTAGCGGCATTCGAACGCACGTCACAAGTCGATGCAGCGCAGATCACGCGAAGATCACAGTATTGACGCTCCGTCAGTTCCGGACGGTTTTGTGGGAAGCGCTGAACTCGACCGGAAGCGTGCGCAGGCCACGCATGATGAGCCCGCCGCGCCACCGCAGTTCCGCCGGATCGGCCCCAAGTCGCAGGTCTGGCAGGCGAGTCAGCAGCGTCGCGAGGGCCGTCTGTCCTTCGAGGCGCGCCAGCGGGGCCCCCAGGCAGTAGTGGATGCCGTGCCCGTATCCCAGGTGCTGGTTGTCGCGGCGCGCCAGATCCAGCGTGTCCGGCTCGTCGAAGCGCGCCGGGTCGCGGTCCGCGGCCGCGAGGACCACCAGGACCGGGTCGCCGGCCGGGATGTCCTGGCCGCCGATGGTCAGTGCCTCGGTGGCGAAGCGCCAGGTCGCGAGCTCCACCGGTCCGTCGTACCGCAGCAGCTCCTCGATGCCGGTCTCCAGGAGCGCCGTCTCGCCCGCCGCGATCGACTCCTGGAGGCGGCCGCGCTGCTCGGGGTTGCGGAGCAGGGCGTACACCCCGTTGCCGATCAGGTTGACCGTGGTCTCGAATCCGGCGAAGAGAAGGATGAAGGCCATGGCGGCGGCCTCGTTCTCGGTGAGGTGCTCGCCGTGGTCCGACGCCTTGATCAGCCCGGAGATCAGGTCGTCCCCCGGCTCCTCCCGCTTCTTGTGGATGAGCTCGGCGAGGTAGCCCCGCATCTTCTTCACCGACCGCGCCACCCCGCCGCGCGGCCCGCCGCCGTGCCGGATCATCATCCCGGCCCAGTCGCGGAAGTCGTCCTGGTCCTCGGCCGGCACGCCGAGCATGTCGCAGATCGCGTAGATCGGCAGCGGGAACGCGAACTCGTGGATGAGGTCCGCGCTCCCCCGCTCCACGAAGCCGTCGATGAGCCGGTCGGTCAGCTCCTGCACCCGCGGCGCGAACTCCGCCACCCGGCGCGGCGTGAACGCCTTCGACACCAGCCGGCGCAGCCGGGTGTGGTCCGGCGGGTCGATGTTGAGCAGATGCGTCATCAGCTCGGCCTTGCGCTCGCCCGGAATCCCCGTCTTGCCCTTGGCGTGCGCCGGCTCGTCGTGGTGCGCCGGGTTCTTCGAGAGCCGCTGGTCCGCCAGCGCCTGCCGCGCGTCCGCGTACCGCGTCACCAGCCACGCCTCGACCCCGCTCGGCAGCGTGGCCTTGTGCACGGGCGCGTGCTCGCGCAGCCAGGCGTACGCCGGGTACGGATCGGTGGCGAACTCCCAGGTGAAGAGCTCGGGGGCGGGCGAAGGAGCCGGGGCGGCGCCGGAGGGCGGGACGGGGGACGTACTCACGTCTCCGACCGTACAAGGCCCCTCGGCGCGGCCGCTCGGCGGCAGGCTGCCCGGTGAGCATGGACACGTCTACCCAGGACTCGCCGAACGGCGCGCGTGCGCGGTATCGCGTCGCCTAGATTCAGCACGTGGATGCCCAGTTGCCCCAGTTGCTCAGAAGCTCGTTCGCGGTCGTCGAGAGACGGGCGGAGCACGCCGTCACCTTCTTCTACTCGCACCTCTTCTGGCACAACCCCGGCATGCGCGGGCTGTTCCCCGAGAACCTGGCCCCCCAGCGCGACCGCCTCTTCGCCGCGCTCGCCCATGTGGTGACCCACCTGGAGGACCCCGAGCTCAGCGGCTACCTCGGGCAGCTGGGCCGCGACCACCGCAAGTTCCTGGCCACGCCCGCGCTCTACGCGGCGGTCGGCACCAGCCTGCTCGCCGCCTTCGCGCACACGGCGGGCGCCGCCTGGACGATCGAGGCGGAGAAGGCGTGGACGGAGGCGTACGCCGTGGTCGCGGGGGCGATGCAGGCGGGCGCCGAGGAGTCGGTGCGGGCCGGGCAGCCGGCCTGGTGGGACGCGGACGTGATCGGGCACGAGCGGTACGGGGACGACCTGACGCTGCTGACCCTGCGCCCGCGCCGGCCCTATCCCTACCTCCCCGGGCAGTACGTGAGCGTCAGCACCCTCCACGTCCCGCGGGTCTGGCGCACCTACTCGCTGGCCAACGCGCCCCGCGCCGACGGCACCGTGGAGCTGCACGTCAGCCGCGTCGAGGGCGGTCTGATGAGCACCGCGCTCACCGAGCTGCTCCGCCCGGGCGAGACGCTCCGGCTCTCCGCCCCGGGCGGCGCGCTCACCGCCCGGACCCCGCCCGGCAAGCCCCGCACCTACATAGCGGCGGGCACCGGCTGGGCACCGGTCCGGGCGCTGCTCGAAGAGGCGGCGGTGGACGAGCCGGACCTGGAGGGGCGGCTCTTCGTCGTGGCCCGCGCCAAGGAGTACCTGTACGGGCGGGCCGACGCCGAGCAGTTCCGAGAACGGATACCCGGGCTGCACGTCACCTACATCACCGCGGCCCCGCGCCGCCCCCGCGACCAGGCCACCGAGCGGCTCGTCCAGACGCTGCGCGCGACGGTCAACTGGCCGGCCCACGACGTCTACCTCGCCGGACCGCCCGGCTTCCTCAACGAGGTCGCCGAGGAGCTGGAGGATCTCGGCGCCGCCCCGGACCGGGTCTTCCACGACCGTCTGCCGAACGTGGGCCGCTTCACCACCCGCCCCGGCTCCCGCGCCGAGTGGCTGATCGAGCCGCCCCAGCTCCACTGGCACGACCCGGACGCGCGCGCCCCGCGGACGTACTAGAGCCTGGGGCTACGCCAGCCCCTCCGCCGCGCGGATCGCGTCCCGGTAGATCCGGCCCGCCGCGCGCAGCGCCGCCTCCGGGTCGATCCCGGCGGCCTCCGCCCGCACGGCCAGGGCGAGCAGCTCGTAGCCGATGCCGTCACCGGCCGGCGGCGCCACGTCGAGCCCGGCCGTCCGCACCCGGCCCGCGAGCTTGGCCGCGAGCGCGAGGCCCGGCTGGCCGAGCGGCACCCCGTCCGTCACCGAGTCACGCTGCTTCTCGGCGGCCTTGGTGCGCAGCCAGTGCGCCTTGACGTCCTCGGGCGTCTCGGCCGTCGCGTCGCCGAAGACGTGCGGGTGGCGGTGGATGAGCTTCTCGACGATCGTGCCGGCGACGTCGTCCACGGAGAACGGCTCCTCGGCGTCCTCCTCGGCGATCCGCGCGTGGAAGACGACCTGGAGCAGGACGTCGCCCAGCTCCTCGCGCAGCGCCTCGCGGTCGCCCTCCTCGATGGCCTCGACGAGTTCGTACGCCTCCTCGATGCCGTACTTGGCGAGCCCCTTGTGGGTCTGCTGCGAGGTCCACGGGCACTCGCGGCGGATCCGGTCCATGACCTGGACGAGGTCGAGCAGCCGGGCCCCCGGCAGGTCGTACGAGCCGGGCAGCAGCTCCAGGTCGGGCATGGCGAAGCGGCCGGAGCCGGCCATCCGCGCGAGCCCGTCGGTCAGCGCCTGGTCGCCCTCGCCGGACGGCAGCACGACGACCGTGCGGCCGCCGGCGCACGCCTCGACCAGCTCGTCGGCGGCGGGCCGGAGGATCTCGACGGCGACGCCGGCCTCGCGCAGGTACGGCAGCTGGGGGTGGCCGGCGTCGGGGCAGAGGACCCGGTCGGCCGCGTGCAGCGCCTGCCACGCGGGCCAGGACAGCAGTCCGGGCGCCACGCGGTGGCTGGCGGTGAGCAGGACGATTCGACCGGGGTTCTCAGCGTTCACCCCTCGAACCTACCTCGGTCTACGCACCGGCCTCGGGGGTGGACCGGCTGATCTGCCGCAGCCACGGCGGGGTGTAGGCGGCGAGCTGGATCTTGGTGTCGTCCCAGGTGCCGTAGCGCGGGTTCACGTCGATCCGCAGCTCCTTGGACGCCTTGCCGAAGGCTTCCTGGAGCTTCTTCTGGCCCTCGGGGGTGTTGGTGACGCCGAGCTTGGCCGCGATCTTGTTCATGAGGACGGCCCGGCGGGCGACGCCGTCGATCTGGTCGGGTGCCACGCTCTGCTGCTGGAGCAGCACGGCCGCCATCTGCGTCTCGCCGCCGCCCTGCCGGGCGAACTCCTGGCGGGTCTGCCGGATCTCGCCGCGGCTGGCGCTGATCCCGTTGTCCTCGGCGACCTGGTCGACGACGCGGTCGAAGATCATGCCGTGCAGCTTCTGCCGGCTGAGGTCGCCGGTCTCCTTGACCAGGCGCGCGGCCTCGGGCGACGCGGCCTGGGCCGCCCGCACGTCCTCGACCTGCGCCTGCAGGCTGGACACCTCGATCCGCCGGCCGCCGACGACGGCGGCCGTCCCCGGGTGGGCGTCGCTGCCGCAGGCGGTGAGGAGCGGGGCCGCGGCGAGCAGGGCAGCGGCGGCGGAGACGGAGAGCGCAGTGCGGCGGTGCAAAGGAGCCTCCCGGCGTGGGTCGTGCGTCAGTGGGACGACCGTGCGGTGATCGATGTTAGGCAGTCACCGTGGCGCGGGCCACTACTTGGCGGCGACTGTCTCGGTTGATTCCGATGTTCCGGTCAACGACTCACGCGTTCGGGTGGTGTCGGGTCCCAGCATGATCGTCCGGGAGAGGACGAAGGTGACGGGGATCGCGGCCGCGGCGGCGATCAGCGGCGCGTAGGTGCTGTCGACGCCCACGAGGCCGACGAGGACGTACACGCCGACCGTCGTGATGACGAAGTTCGCCGCGTTGGTGAGCGGGAAGAGCAGGAACTTCTTCCAGGTCGGGCGGGTGCGGTAGGTGAAGTACGAGGTGAGGAAGAAGGACCCGACCATCGACAGCGCGAACGCGAGCACGTGCGCGACGATGTACGGCACCCAGCGCCCGAAGAGCAGGTAGAGCCCGTAGTACGTACCGGTGTTGACGACGCCGACCAGGCCGAAACGCACCACCTGCCAGGTCGTCCTCATCGACGCAGGAGCTCCTTGTCCGTGCTCGTACGGGGTCGCGGCACGGCCGCGTTGGTGGCCTTCACCAGGTAGTGCGGCCGCCGCTTCACCTCGTAGTAGATACGGCCGACGTACTCGCCGACGAGTCCCAGCATCACCATCTGTACGCCGGCGAGGGCCGTGACCGTCACGAGCAGCGTGACATATCCGGGCGTCTTCACGCCGTTCACCATGGCGTCACCCACGATCCAGGCGGCGTACGCGAATGCGACGGCGACCAGGATCATTCCGAGGTAGACGGCGGCACGAAGTGGCTTGTTGTTGAAGGAGAGAAGGCCGTCGAGACCGTAGTTGAGGAGCTTTCCGAAGGTCCATTTCGAACGGCCCTCCTCGCGCACCGCATTCTCGTACTCGAAGGTCGTCGTCCTGAATCCGACCCAGGCGAAGAGGCCCTTGGAGAAACGGTTGTATTCGGTCAGTTCGAGAATCGCGTCGACCGTGCGGCGGGAAAGCAGCCGGAAGTCGCCGACGCCGTCGACCAGCTCGACGTCCACCAGGCGGTTGATGGCCCAGTAGTAGGCGCGGGCGGTGACGGTTCGGGTGACCCGGTCGCCGGCGCGGGTGCGGCGGGCGATGACCTGGTCGTATCCCTCGGCGTGCAGGGCGAGCATGCGGTGCACGAGCTCCGGCGGGTGCTGGAGGTCGGCGTCCATGATCACGACGGCGTCGCCGGTCGCGTGCTGGAGACCGGCCAGCATGCCGGCCTCCTTGCCGAAGTTGCGGCTGAAGGAGACGTAGCGCGCCCGGGGATCCTTTGCGGCGATCTCCTCCAGGAGCGGCAGTGTTCGGTCACGGCTTCCGTCGTCCACGTAGACGATCTCGAATTCTCCGTCGATGCGGGAGAGTTCCTTCGTCACATGGTCGTGGAAGCGACCGATGATCTCTTCTTCGTTGAAGCACGGGACCACGATCGAGAGCAGCACGCACGACACGACAACGGCTGTGGATGTCGGTGCCGGATTCGCGTGGTGAAGGGCAGACGACCATTGCGTGAACTGCCCAACGCCGGCTCCTGATTCGACATCTTCCCTGTCATATTCGACCCGAGATGAAGACCAGGACCAGATGAAGACCAGGATCATTCGTGCCGAAGGCCGGCCGCCGGCCGTGGCGGCGCTGCTCGTCGCCCTCGCCGTGTGCGCCGGGGACGCCGTCGCCACCACCTTCCCGTTCGGTCACCACCGGCGCAGCGTCAACGACCTGGGCAACCAGTTCCTGCCGTTCCACGCCCGGCTGTGGGACCTGCTGCACGGCCGTGCGGACGGCGGGCTGCTGCTCAACTGGCAGTCGGGCTGGGGCACCAGCTTCCTGCCCGACCTGGGCACGTACCTGACCAGCCCGTTCGCCCCGCTCGTCGCCCTCTTCCCGCGCGCGGACCTGGACTGCGCCCTCTACGTCGTCACGGTCCTGAAGATGGCGGCCGCCGCGGCCGCCATGGCCTTCGTGCTGCCGAGGCTCCGGCCGGCCGCCGACCCTCGCATGCGGTGGGGCGCGGGGCTGCTCGGCGCCGCGTACGGGCTGTGCGGCTGGGCGCTCCTGGAGGCCGTCTACAACCCGATGTGGCTGGACGGCCTGATCGCCTTCCCGCTGCTCTGCCTGGTGGGCGTGTGGGTACGGGAGGGGCGGCGGCCGCTGCTCGGCCCGCTGGTCGTCGCCGTCTGCTGGGTCGCCAACTTCTACACCGCGTACATGGCGACGCTCGGCGCCGCGCTCGTCCTGATCGTCACGGTGCGGCAGTGGCGGGTGGTGCTGCGGGGCGCGGTGACGGTGCTGCTCGGCGTGGCGCTCGCGTCGCCGCTGCTCGTCCCGCTCTTCCTGGGCACGCGGTACGCCTATCCCGGCGTCGTCCGCGACTTCGCACCGGCCGGCGGGGCGGACCTGGCGGCCCGGCTGATGCCGGCGACGTACGGCTTCTCGACGCCGGCGCTGTTCGTCGCCACGGCGGTGCCGGTGCTCGCGGCCTCGCTGCTCTTCCGGCGGCAGTGGCTGTGGCCGTGCGTGGTGGCGGGCGTGGCGCTGTCGTTCCAGTTCACGCCGACGCACCTGGTGTGGCACATCTTCGCGACGCCGAACGGCAGCCCGTACCGCCAGACCTTCGTCCTCACCGGCGTGCTCGTCATCGCCGCGTGGACGGCGATCGCCGACGGCGTCCCGGACTGGCGGTCGCTGCTCGGCGGCGCGGGTGTGGTGGCCGCGCTCGGGCTGTTCGCGCTGGGCAGCGGGGAGGCGACGCCGGTGGGCTGGGCGCTGTTCGGGCTCGGCCTCGTCGCGGTGGCGGCGGTCGTCTCCGCTCGCCGGGCGACGGTGCTGGTCCTCGCGGCGGTCCTGGTGGCGCAGGCGGCCGCGACGACGGCGTGGGGCGACAAGGAGCGGCTCGCCCGGCTCGACGACTATCCGGCCTGGAGCGCCGCCGACACCCGCAAGGCCGCCGCGCTCGCCGAGGCCGACGGCTGGCCCGCGTACCGCACCGACTCCGGCCGCCCCCAGGTCACCGGCAACGAGCCGATGTACCTCGGCGGCCAGGGCGGCTCCTACTACAGCAGCCTCACCCCCGACGTCCTCACCCACACCATGGCCGCCCTCGGCGTCGGCTGGACCTCCCGCGGCCGCAACCTCCAGAGCCTCGACAACCCGGTCACCGACGCCCTCTTCGCGGTCGGCGCGCGCTGGCGCGACGGCAGGGTGGTCCGCACGGACCGGCCGCCGCTCCCGCTGGTGACGGTACGGCCGCCCGGCCCCGCCCCGGTCTACGGCCCGTCCCCCTTCCGCAACCAGGAACTCCTCCTCGGCGCCCGCGTCTACGAGCCCCCGGCCGCGAACGGCGCCTGCCGCGTCGGCACCGAGGTCTTCCTCTGGTCGCCCGACTACACGGGCACGGTCCGCTTCGGCGACCGCACGGTGAAGATGCGCGGCCAGTTGCTGAAGTGGCGCGCCACGCTCACGTCGCTCGGCGTGCAGCGCGTCCCGGGCCTGCGCCCGCAGCTCCCGCCCAAGGGCGAACTCGCCTGCCTGGACCACGCGCGGCTCGATTCCGCGGTGGACGCCCTGCGCGCCCAGGCCCCGGCCTCGATCGACGTCACGGACACCGGCGTCCGCGCCACCCTCCGTCCGGGCACGACCGGCACGGTCGTCCTGTCCGCCCCGCGGATCCCCGGCTGGACCTGCGACGGCCATCCGGCGGCCTCGTACGGCGGCCTGGTCGCGACCACGGTCACGGCCGGCCGGCGCGAGGTCGGCTGCGCCTTCCGGCCGCCGGGCCTGAAGGCGGGCCTGGGCGGCGGCGCGGCGGCGGTGCTGCTCCTCGCGGTGTGGGTGGGGCTCGACCGGCGTCGCCGGCGCCCGGGTCCCGCACCCCGCGCCACGCCGGGCCGCAACCATGCGGTCGCGGAGGCGCCGTCGTTGCATGCTCGTTGATCAGTTGGATCATTGCGATCCGTGATGACGAGCGGCCGGGGGGAACGCTGTGTGGTCAGTGGTGTCGTCGGGAGGTCTCCTGCCGAAGGAGCGGTTCGAGTGGTTCTCGGACCTCATCTCGCGGGAGGTGATCCCCACCGTGCTCAGCACCGAGTGCCCCGCCGCCTTCGAGGCGGAGGCCGCCGTGCTGGAGCTGGGGGACGTCCGGGTGGCGAGGTTCGCGTTCTCGCCGCTGCGGTCGCGGCGCACGCCGGCCCTGATCCGGCGGGGTGACCCCGAGCAGTACCAGCTGGGGCTGATCCGCGCGGGCACCGCGTCCTTCTCCCAGCACCGCAACGACTGCAGCGTGTCGGCCGGGGACCTCGTGTTCTGGGACACCTCGCGGCCCTCCGACGCGGAGATACCCGTCCAGGCCCGCTCGATGGAGCTGCTCATGCTGCAGCTGCCCCGGCACGCGCTCCCGCTGGGTGAGCGGCACGCCGACCGCCTGCTCGCCAGCCGTATTCCAGCGGACCGGGGAACGGCGGCGGTCCTGGCCGGCTTCCTGCGGTCCCTCGAAGCGCACGCCGCCCAGTGCGCGTCGCAGCGGGAGCTCGGGCGGCTCGGCTCGATCGCCGTCGACCTGCTGGCCGCCGGCCTCGCGCAGCAACTGGCCGTCGAGGAACAGCTGCCCGCCGAGGTGCGCACCCAGGCACTCCTGCGCCACGTCCACACCTTCGTCGACGACCACCTCGGCGATCCGGGCCTGACCCCCGCCACGATCGCGGCCAGGCACAACATCTCGTTGCGGACGCTCCACCAGCTCTTCCAGGGGACGGGCGAGACCGTCCAGGCCCGCATCCGCCGACGCCGTCTGGAGCAGTCCCGGGCCGACCTCGGCAAGGCCGGTTCCCTCGGGCATCCGGTCGCGGTGATCGCCGCCCGGTGGGGGTTCAGCGGCCCGACCGTGTTCAGCCGGGCCTTCCGTGAGGCGTACGGGATGAGCCCGACCGAGTTCCGCGCGCTGAGCGTCCGGGAGCGGGGACCGAGCTGATCGGCGGCGGAGCGCTGCGGCCCCGCACCGCCACAGGGGCAGTGCGGGGCCGCGGGGGGGGAGGGGCGAAGGGGCGCGTCAGTCGCTGATGGTGAACCAGTCGGAGTTGGCCTGGTACTCGGGGACCGGGCCGTCGGCGGGGTGGGTGAAGATCAGGTGCCCGCCGCTTCTGCCGCAGTTCGCGTCGCTGTATCCGCCGACCGCGACATAGCCCTTCCACCACCAGCCGCCTATGCCGTTGTCGATGTTGGGGGTGGAGAAGCAGCCCGAGACGTACTGGCCGTTCTGGTTGGACCCGGCGATGTCGACGGAGTACACGGTGCCGAGCCGGTCGTGGAAGTTGATCTGCTGGCCGTTGCCGCCCGCGAAGGCGGCGCCGGAGCCGAGGGTGAGGGCGGCGGCACCGAACGCGGTGATCACACCGGCCTTGGCGAGCTTGGTCTTCATGCTCATGGAAGAACTCCTGTTCAGTCGCTGAAGGTGGTCCAGTCGCCGGACTGGCTGAGGGGGACCCAGACGGACGTGGCGAAGGTGACGCCGCCGGTGGGCTTTCCGTCACTGCCGCAGCCACCGCTGTAGCCGGTGACGTCGACGTTGCTCTGCCACCACCAGCCCGAGAGGTAGTTGTCGGTGTTGGGGGTGTTGAAGCAGTGGGCGACGGCCTGGCCGTTCTGGTTGTGGCCGTCCACCCACACCGAGTAGGTGTTGCCGAGCCGGTCGTGGAAGGCGAGCTGCTGGCCGTTGGTCCCGGCGAACGCGGAGCCCGAGCCGAGCACGGTGAGGGCGGCGGCGGTGGCGAGGACGCCGGCGGCGGCGCCCGTCTTCCTGCGGAGTTTCACAGCGCACTTGAAGGTCATGGGGCTTCCATCAGAAGTCGTAGATCTTGTACCAGTCGGATGCCTGCGAGACGGGGATGGTGAAGGTCTCCGGGCTGGGCTCGATGGCGGTGCCGTTGCATCCGCTCTGCGGGTACCAGGTGATGCGCAGGTCGCCCTTCCACCACCAGCCCGAGAGGTAGTTGTCGGTGTTCGGGGTGTTGAAGCAGCCGGCGACCGTCTGCCCGTTCTGGTTGGTGCCGTAGAGGAAGACGGAGTAGACGTCGCCGCGCTGGTCGTAGAACTCGATCTGCTGACCGTTCGATCCGGCGGAGGCCGTCCCGGAACCCAGGACGCACAGGGCCGCACCGGCGACGGCCGCGGCGCCGGCCCGGGTGAGCCTGGACCTCAGGCTCGTGTTCGTCTCCCCGACGAGGCGACGGATCACAGGTCTCTCCTCTCGACGTGAGGGCAGGTGGCCCGGCCCGTTCGGACTTCGTGAGGGAGCCTAGGCATCGGCGAGAGACGCCTGTTTACGGTGCGTGCGGCCCTTCTTGACGATGCGTGCAGCCGCGGCGCGGCGGCAGCGCCGTCACAACAGCACGACGCAGCCCCGGCGCTCCAGCGCGGCCACCAGCCCGTCCTGCGGCTCACACCGGTTCCAGCGCAGGTCGAGCTTCTCCAGGGACGGCAGTCCGTCCACGACCCACTCCGGGATCCGCTCGATCCGGTTCCCGCGCAGGTCGAGCCGGCGCAGCAGCGGCAGCCCGGCGAGGGCGGCGGGCAGCGCGGCCAGGGCGTTCTCGCGGAGCTCGAGGACGCGCAGCTCGCGCAGCTCGGCGACGGAGGCGGGCAGGCCGGTGAGCGCGTTGCCGCGCAGCCACAGCTCCCGCAGCCGCGCCAGCCTCCCGATCGAATCGGGCACCGCGGTCAACTGGTTGTTCTGCGCCCGCAGTTCCACGAGCCCGGCCATCCGCCCGACCTCGTCCGGCAGCGCGGTCAGCCCGTTGTCCCCGACGTTGAGGTACCGCAGCCGCGTCAGCCGTCCCAGCGACCCGGGCAGCTCGCGCAGCTCGTTGTCGTGCACGTAGAGGTAACCGTCGAGGCCGACCAGGTCCCCCAGCGCCTCGGGGAGAGACGCCAGGCGGTTGTGCCCGAGGTCCAGCGTCGACAGTCCGCGCAGCCGCCCGATCGCCGCCGGCAGCTCCGTGATGCCCGTGTCGGCGAGGATCAGCACCCGCAGATCCCCGCCACGCTCCCACACCGATTCCGGCACGGCGTCCAGCGGCTGCCGCCAGAGGTTCAGTACGTCGTCGGTCACTCCGCTCCGGCCCTCGCCAGCGTCACCAAGACCTCGCCAAGGGCCCGCTTCACGTCCCCGTCCGCCGGCACCCGCACGCACGCCGCGTCCACGATCCGCGCGCCCGTGTACCCGAGCACCGTCCGCAGCGTGGCCCCCGCGCCCTCGCCGCGCCCCGGCGCCGCCGCGTTCACCCAGGCGGTCGGCTTGTCGCTGATCTCGACGCCCCCGACCGTCCAGTCGAGCAGGTTCTTGAAGGAGCCGGGCAGCGTCCCCGCGTACTCCGGCGTACAGATGAGGAGGGCGTCCGCCTTCTCGATCGCCGAGCGCAGAGCGGCGACGGCGGGCGGCAGCGGATCACGGTCGTCGTCGGGGTTGAAGTGCGGCAGATCGGCGAGACCGTCGAAGCGGACGGCCTCCACGCCCACCGTCGGCGCCACCTCGTACGCGGTGCGCAGCACGGCCTCGTTCGTGGAGGCAGCGCGCAGGCTGCCGGACAGCAGAAGGACCACCGGTCGCGTCGTCGTCATGCGCCCAACGTACGTGACGGGGCGGGTGACGCAGGTCACTTCCAGGGCTGTCACAACTCGGCGGGCTACGCCGTCGTATGGGTGGAAGCGAACGCAGGACAACGGCAAAGGAGCCCGCCATGGAACCCCGCCTCAACCCCCTCGGCAACCCGGCCGTCGCCAAGATCTTCAAGCACTTCGCCGGCGCGGGAATGGCGCTGGCGGACACCACCCTGCCCATGTCGACGCAGGAGCTCGTGAAGATCCGCGCCAGCCAGATCAACGGCTGCGCCGGCTGCCTCGACATGCACACCAAGGAGGCCGCGGCGGCCGGTGAGACCGCGGTCCGCCTCGCCCTCGTCGCCACCTGGCGCGAGGCCACCGTCTACACCGACGCCGAACGCGCGGCCCTCGCCCTCACCGAGCACGGCACCCGCCTGGCCGACGGCTACGGCGTGCCGGACGACGTCTGGGAGAACGCGGCCAAGCACTACGACGAGGACCAGCTCCTCGCCCTCACCTCGCTGATCGCCCTCATCAACGCGTACAACCGCCTGAACGTCATCCTCCAGGTGCCGGCGGGCAACTACGAGGTCGGCCAGTACGCCCACATGCACTGACGCTCACCCCTTCACTCCCTCCCTTCCCCCTCCGACGTGCTCCTCCGCCACATGACGGCGGAGGAGCACGTTCGCGTCCGTCTCCGCGCTCCCGTCGTACGCGAGGCGCGCCGCCCGGCGGCGTTCCGCCAGCCCGTCACACACCGCACACCCCGGTACGGGTACGGGCGGAGCCGGCACCTCCACGTCCAGGAACGCCACCGCCGCGGCGCGCGCCCGCTCGTTCACGGCGCGCACGCCCGCGCTCAGCCGTTCCGCCTGCGTCGCGAGCCGTACGTGCACGGGATCGGCCTGCCACTCGCGCCCGCCGCCGATGGGGCGGAGCATGGCGTAGGGCCCGGTGTGGCCGCGGAACTCCCCTACCACACAAGCCACTTCGTCGTACGCGAAATCACCGCGCTCCATGACAACCCTTCCTCTCGCTGGCTACCCTCCGTGATGGGGCATGTCGAGAATGGACCCGGGGCAGATTGGGACAGCCGGATTCGTGGTTGTAGTTCCCGCACTCGTTCCGGTACTTCCACACCTTCCACGAAGGAGTGCGCTTTGCCACCGAGACGGGTGATCACGGGCCGCAGCCAGGAACCAAGGAAGCGGTTCGCGGAGGAGCTGAAGAGGTTAAGGCTGGAGCGCAGGCTGAGCTTCCGCGCGCTGGGGGCGGCGGTGGGCTGGGACGGATCGCTGTTCTCCAAGATGGAGAAGGGCGAGACGCTGGGCGGGCCGGAGGTCGTCCAGGCGCTGGAGACGTATTACGGCGTGCCGAAGGACATGCTGCTGGCGCTGTGGGAGCTGGCGGTCGGGGACACGACTCAGTTCAAGGAGCGGTTCCGCAAGTACATGAGCCTGGAGGCCGAGGCGCAACGCCTCTGGCACTACGCGGTGGGCATGCTGCCGGGCCTGCTCCAGACGCGGGCCTACGCCCGAACCGTTCTTGCCGCGAGCGGCATGGTCGACGAGGAGCTGGAGACGCAGGTCGATGCCCGCATAGGGCGACGCGAGCTGCTGACGTCGGAGGTCGCACCGACGTTCCGCACGATCCTGTCCGAGACGGTCCTGCGGACCGCGCTGGCTGACGAGGCCGAGTGGCGTGAGCAGTTGGAGTATCTGCTGACAATGTCCGAGCACCGGAACGTCACCATTCAGGTCATGCTGCACAGCGCGGGTCACCACGCACTGATGAGCACGGATGTGATGTTCCTGTCGCTCCCGGACGGCCGGGATGTGGCCTGGGTTGAGACCTCGAACTCGGGCACGCTGGTCCAGGACGCGGCCGACCTCCTTGCCCTCCAGCTCAAGTACGATCGGGTCCGTGATCTGGCCCTTTCCCCGGGCGAGACACGGGAGTTCATCCTGGAGATGCTGAAGGAGAAGCCGTGCGATCTGTCGACCTAAGCCATGTCACTTGGCGGAAGAGCTCGTACAGCAGCTCTGAGGGCGGGCAGTGCCTCGAAGTCGCCGACAACCTTCCCCTCGTCCCCGTCCGCGACAGCAAGAACCCCACCGGTCCCGCCCTCGTCTTCGCCGCCACCGCCTGGTCCGCGTTCGTCGACGAGGTCAAGGCCGGTCGCTGAGGGACGTATCCCGCCGGGCGGCCTCTCGTTGGTCACGCCGTATCCCGTCGTGACTCTCGGAAGGCTGTCCCATGAAGTCCAAGCTCGTCAGTGGCGTGCTGTTGGCAGGGGCCATGGCCCTCGGCTCCGCCGGAGTGGCCTCGGCCGACGGGCCCGGCGACGGGGACGCGCCCGCGCCGCGTCCTGCCGTGGCTCCGGATGCGGTGCCGTCGGCGGCGCAGGGCGTGCCCGCCCTCGACGGGCTGCCGCTGTCGGGCAACCAGCTGTCGCCGCTCGGCACGCTGCTCGGCGCCTGAGGGCTCAGCCGAAGATCGCGGTGGGGTCGCCGGTGTACCAGGTGTTCTCGATGCGCAGGCGCCGGATGACCCACCGCGCGCCGTCACGGACGAGGTCGACCTCGTAGGGGTTCTTGAGCAGCGCGTGGGTGGCGTGGTCGGCGGTCAGCAGGTGCTGGGCCTCGACGAGGGCGGTGGCGTGGGCGGTGTCGCCGTCGACGGCGATGCGGACGTTGGTGACCTGGTGGGTGGTGTCGACCCGGCCGGTGAACATGGCCAGGATGGTCGTGACGATGGTGTCGCGGCCGGACATCACCGGCGGCGCGGCACCCCATTTGGCGGCGGCGGGGCGGAAGTCGAGCTCCGCGTCCGGGGCGAAGGCGGAGGCGAAGAGGTCCTTGTCCTTGAGGTCCTGGCCGAGGCCGAAGCGGTAGAGGGCGTCGGTGATCTCGGCGCGGTCCTTGAGCTCGGCAACGGCGGTGGCGAGGGCGGCGACGTCGGTCATGATGTTCTCCCGTTGCAGGTTCGGTGGGGGCTTTCGGTTCGTCTGATCCTGCTGCGGGCGACAGGAGGCATCAACGCGCACCTGCGCAACGATCGTGAAGCCTCGATTAACGAATGACGGGGGCGGGCCGGGATGCTGGAGCGGCACGAGCTGGAGGCGTTCCTGACGCTCGCCGAGGAGCTGCACTTCGGCCGCACCGCCGAGCGGCTGCACGTCTCGACGGCCCGGGTCAGCCAGACGATCGCGAAGCTGGAGCGCCGTATCGGCGTTCCGCTGTTCCAGCGCACCAGCCGCCGCGTCGCGCTGTCACCTCTCGGGCGGCAGTTGTACGAGGAGGTCCGGCCGGCCTGGTCGCGGATCACCGACGCGGTCGAGCGCGCGGTCGAGGCCGGACGGGGTGTGACCGGGGTGCTCAGGGTCGCGTTCACGGGGCCGGCGGCCGGGCAGTTGCTGATCGGCGCCACGCAGGCGTTCCGGGCCCGGCATCCGGAGTGCGAGGTACAGATCAGGGAGGCGCGGCCGTCGGACGTGCTGCCGTGGCTGCGCGCGGGCGAGGTGGATCTCGCGCTGGCCGGGCACCCGGTGCGCGAGGAGGACATGACGGCGGGGCCGGTGCTGGTGCGGGAGGCGCGGATGGTCGCCGTGCCCGTCGGCCATCCCTTCGCCCGCCGTACGAACATCGCCCTCGCGGATCTGGCGCGCGTGACCGTGCTGCAGGATCCCGAGACGCCGGGCGCGGCGGCCCTCACGTACAACGAGGTCCTGACGCTCGTCGGCGCCGGCGCGGGCGTCTTCGTCGTCGGTGCGCACGTGCGGCGCTACTTCGCCCGCCCCGACGTCGCCTACGTCCCGATCGCGGACGCCGGGCCGGTGGAGTGGGGCCTGGTGTGGCTCGCGGAGGGGGCGACGGCTCGGGTGCGGGCGTTCGGTGAGGCGGCGCTCGGCCTGGTGGCCTGACACCGGCCACCAGCTACCGGCTGACCGGCTGACCGGCTGACCGGCCTGGGCATGCCTCCTAGGAGTGGAACGACCCGAACTTCACGTCCTTGCCGCAGACGTTGAAGACACCGGCCGAACCGTTCGCCTTGGTGACGTTGACGGTGCGGGCGATGTCCTTCGGCAGTGCGATCTCGACCTTGGACGCCTGCACCGCGCAGACCTCGCGCGCGGACGCGCTGCCCTCGAAGTTGAGGTCCGTGTAGAGGACGTCGGCCGTGGCGGAGGCGCCCGCGGCGATGTCGACGGCGTCGGTGCCGGACGCCGAGTTGTCGGTCTCGACGGGGTCGGACTTGCCCTGGTCGTCCTTGGCCGTCAGGGTGGTCGCGCCCACGAGGGTGCAGGTGCTGCCCGAGGTGTTGGTGACCTTGACCGTGGCGGCCGCCGGCTCCGACTCGCTGGCGTGCGAGGCCGAGGCGATGAACGTGACGGTGGTCGTCTTGGTGGTGCACGCTCCGGCGGCACCGCCACCGGAGCGGGAGCCCTTGCCGGCGCCCGTGGTCGCGGAGGCGTGGGTGCTGCCCGTCTTGCCCTTGGACGTGCCCGCGGTGCCGGAGCTCGTCGATCCGGTGGTGCCGGTCGAGCCCGTAGAGCCCGTCGAGCCCGTCGACGTCGGCGACGCCGTGGTCCCCGAGACGGAGGTGTCGTTGGCCTTGGCCTGGTCGTCGCCCGAGTTGCAGGCGGTGAGGCTGAGGCCGGCGACGAATACGGCGGCCGTCGCGAGGGTGGCGGTACGCAGGCGCATGAGTGGTTGTTCCCCTGGGTCAGTCCGGCACAGTGCCGGTGGGCTTTGACGTGTGCAGCACGTCGAACGCTCCCTCCACGGTTCCGCAGGCGGCCGGTCATCCGCCTGTGAATCAACTCACCGGCAGCACGGACAACCGGGGCTCACAGGAAGCCATCTGACAGGCAATCGCCTCCTTCGGAAGCCGGCGCGGGCGAGGGCGTTCGGGAAGGCGGCCGTCGGCCTGGTGGCCTGATCTCGGCTCACTCGTTCGGGTGCCGTGCCGGGCTTGTCGGCGAAACCCGCGCCCCGGCCCGCGAGGCTCTCCGTCGGTAGTGCCATGCACGTGCAGATGACGGAGGTATCCCGATGAGTGGCGAGACCTACGAGTCCCTGAACATCGAGCCCAAGCCGATCCGCCCGCACCTCCTCGGCGCCGTGACGGTGGTCCTCGGCGACGACTTCTACGCCGGGCGCCGGGAGACGATCACCTTTTCCGGGTTCACGCAGATCAACAAGTGGCCCATGCCGGGCTTCGAGCACCGGGTCGACGAGAAGGGTCACGCGACGTTCGACGTCGAGCTGATCTCCGCGCCCGAGGTCGGGATCAAGGGCTTCAGCTACGAGTTGAACGACCGCGTCCAGATCCTGACGAACCCGTTCCTGCCGAACACGGGCCACATCAGGCAGATCGCGCCCGGCAAGAACTTCCCGGCGGAGTTCCATCTCCGCCGGTTCGGAATCCTGGAGACCAGCACGCTGCGGCTGACCCACCGCGGCGTCATCGAGACCTTCGGTGTCGTGGACGGTGTGCCGCCCTTCAAGCAGCCGCTGACCGGCCCCTACCTGGGTGCTCCGCGCGGAGAGGTGTCCGAGGTCGCCGCGGCGCCCGGCGTGGTGCGCGCCACCGGCCTGCCCGAAGCCTGGTACCCGGCCAACGACGAGAACGAGCCGGTCGGCATCACGCCGTCGCTGTTCTTCGCCGCGAGCCCGAGCCCCTTCATGACCATGATGGTCGACCCGTCAATGATCATGCAGTCCACGCTGGAGGGATCGCTGACCCTCGCCGTGAACGGCAAGACCGTGAAGGTCGAACTGGCAGGCGAGCGCGCCAAGGCCGCCGGCGCGGAGATCCTGCTCTTCGGCCCGGAGAAGCACGACGGGGGCAGCGGGGTCCGGGCTCAGCTGTCCCGCCTCGCCGTGGTCGGCGAGTGCGCCGAGCTGGGCGGGCGCGTCATGCTGCGGACGAGCTGGGCGCGGCCGTCGGGCGGCAGCTTCGGCAAGGGCGACGAGGACAGCCTCAGCCGCCTGCGCCACCCGGCTGACCTGCACCTCGACACGTACCTCGAAGTGTGCACCCCGAAGGGCACCCTCTACGCCGGCGCCGCCGTCCCGCTCGCGGGCCGCCCCGCCGACATCGACCCCACCGGCACCGAACTGCGCGCCGAGAGCGACGTCCCGCTGGTGGCGGAGGACGGCACGACGAAGGCGCGGCTCACCGACGTACAGCTGGTCGTGCGCGACAGCTACGTCGGCGAGACGGCGCCGGTCAACGACTGACCCGCTGGACCGGCTGGACCGGCCTGACCCGGGAGCGCAGCAGGCAGAACTCGTTGCCTTCCGGGTCGGCCAGCACGTGCCAGCTCTCGTTGCCGGTCTGACCCACGTCGGCCGGCCTGGCGCCGAGGGCGAGCAGCCGCTCCAGCTCGGCGTCCTGGTCGCGGTCGGTGGCGTTGACGTCGATGTGCAGCGGGAGCTTGCCGGGGCGCGGGTCGGTGGTGTGGCTGAGGACGAGGGTCGGCAGCGGGTTGCTCGCGTAGTCGGCAGCCGCGCCGGGCGGCCCGATCTCGATGCTTCCGTCGTCTTCCCGGTTCAGTTCGACGTAGCCGAGGACCTCGCTCCAGAAGGCGGCGAGCCGCTCGGGGTCGGCGCAGTCGAGGACCAGTTCGGTGATGCGGCATGCCATGCGCGGCAGTGTACGGAGCCAACTCGCGCGGACGCGAAGGCATTTCACGCCCGTGCGGCCGGTCGGGCTCGCGCTGGGGCGGGGAGGATGCCGTCGAGGCGGCTGGCGAGGAGCCCGGCCGGTGGGCGGGTCGGTCGGTGGTTTCCACCGGCACTTGGCTTTTGCCTCGCGTCTCGCCTTCACGCGGACGACCGGGCCGCGTCCTCCGACGACCCGGTCTCACGGCAGCACCGCACAAACGCCTGGACAGCGGGGTCGGCGTCGGCCGCCGGAGCCCAGGCGATCGCGAGCCGGGTCGGGGAGACACCGTGGACAGGGCGGTAGACGACGCCGGGGCGGGCGTAGAAGCGGGCGGCGGAGGCGGGGGCGAGGGCGATCCCGTAGCCGTTGGCGATGGCGCTGAGCCAGTCGTCGGGGTGCTCGGTGACGGCCCCGACACGGGCCGGGTGCCCTTCGCGCTCGTCCGTCGCCAGCCAGTGGTCGCGCCACTGGCCCGTCTCGGCCGGGGCGGCGACGAAGGGCTCGTCCCACAGCTCGCGGAAGTCCAGCTCGTGGCGGTCCGCGAGGCGGTGCCCGGCGGCCAGGGCCACGCAGCGGGGCTCGCTGAACAGGACGTGGGTACGCAGGTCTTCCTGGCCGGGGAACGGGAGCCGTACGAAGGCGGCGTCGACGTCGCCGTCCGCGAGCCCGGCGCTCGGGTTGGACCAGACGGCCTGCCGCATCTCGACGCGCCAGCCGGGCAGGGCGCGGGCGAAGGCGGCGATGACGGCGGGCGTGGCCTCGTTGGCGGCGCTGGCGACGAAGCCGACACGGAGGGTCCGCGCCGTCCGGGTCGCGGTGCGGCGCGTCTCGGCGAGCAGCCGCTCCCATGCGTCGAGCAGCGGCGAGGCCCCCTCGACCAGGGCCCGGCCGGCCTCGGTCGGGGTCATGCCCTCGCGGGAGCGGGTGAAGAGCCGGACCCCGAGGTCCGTCTCCAGGCGTCTGATCTGCTTGGTGAGTGCGGGCTGGGAGACGTAGAGCCGTTCGGCGGCGCGGGTGAGGCTGCCCTCGCGCGCGACGGCGACGGCGTAGCGCAGCAGCCGGGTGTCGACGTCCATTCCGCCAGGTTATAGAAGCAGGTATTGGACGCCGTTCGGGGTGCGCGAGGAGGGTTGAGGCATGTTCCTCGCCTACGTCCTCGTGACCGCTATGGCCGTCGTCGCGAACGCCGGGATCGTCGCTGCGGATCTCGCCCGCGCCGACTTCGTCCTCGCCAACTCCGCCGAGGTCCGGGTCCCCGCCTCCTGGATCCCGGGCCTCGCCGCCCTGAAGGCCGCGGGGGCGGCGGGCCTCCTCCTCGGCTTGCTGGGGGCCCGGCCGCTGGGCCTCGCCGCCGCTGTCGGCCTGGTGCTCTTCTACGTCGGTGCCGTGGCGACCCATGTCCGGACGCGGGTCTTCCACAGCATCGCGTTCCCGGTGACGTTCCTGCTCCTGGCCGCGGCCACGCTCGCACTCACGCTCACCGCCTCCGACGGACCGGCCCGGGGCCGCGTCAGGGGGTTTCCGGTTCCTC